>JAVBYP010000070.1 GCA_030823965.1 Sideroxydans sp. | reverse complement strand
TTTTCCACGCCCGCGCACCACACTCATCATCACCGCATCCAAGGTCGAGATATGTACACACAGGCCATGCAAGAACGCATGCTCGTCCAACACACGCGCCGCAAAAGCTGCATCGTGCTCCGGCTCTAAATTGAAGACCAACGGGAACTGCGGCGCGACGTGGCGCGCGAAGAGCAAACTATCTAGATCGAAAGATGAAGCCAGGATATGTGACGCATCCGGCGTACCTGCCAGCGCCAAGGTCTCGCGCACTTTGATGTGCTGACGCGCATCCGACTCACCGGGATAACGCTTTATCTCCAACAACAAGCGGCAACGCGCGCGATAGCTGGCGACAAAATCGTCTAGCAACATCACGCCTTCTTTATCTGCGCCCGCGAAGTGCGCGGCAAAATCCATCGCCTGCAACTGCGCACGATCGAGATCATCGATACGCTTGTCGGGCAAGCCGAGTTTCTCTAGATCATCGTCATGCCACAACACCGCCACTTCATCACGCGACAGCTGGATGTCGGTCTCGATGCCGTCGATGGCGTAGCGCAAGGCTTTATCGAATGCGGTACGCGTGTTCTCCGCCGCCTCTTTGTTCGCCCCGCGATGAGCGAATATCTGGGTACGCATCAACTGATCTCCTTGAGGAATCTCTGCATGGACGCTTCCATCTTGGCGAAGTGTGGATTGAAAGTCAGACGGCGTAGCAATCCATGTTGCAAGTTGTGCTCGTTAACTTCACCCAAGCTGACATCCTGTTTGGCTTTCAAACACATGACGTAACGTTCTTCTTCACTGCCGTGATAGTGCAGGCAATTCTTATACTCGCCCTCCGCACCATAATGTTCATCCTCCGGCGGCATGACGACCGCAGTGTGTGCACTGCTCAATATCCTTCGCTCTGGTATCGCGCTATCCACCCACTCGACTTTGCGCTGCGACATCTGCTTTGTTGAATACCACACCAAGGTGCTCGCAGGATGCTGCGCACGATGAATGAAGCGCAGCGTGGCATTCGAATGAACCGTAGCATCATCCGCACTAGCCGCAATGAATACGGGGATATGGATGTCGTTTTGGGGTAAGGCCTTGGTCAGCGCATACATCTGAGCGGCGGCGTTCTTGCAGAAGGATTCGTACTTGTAGATATCTTGATCAGGCATCACGCTCACCCACGCAGCAGCGGGGACCAGCCAGCTATAGAGCTTATGTAGGCGCGCCCACTTTGCACGCGAAGTGATCTCAAGTGCGGGCGAGAACAAGAACAACCCGCGTACTCGCTTGTCGAGCGCAGCGTGATGCAAGCTCAATGCTGCCCCTGCAGAGAACCCGGCCAAATAGACTTCCTCAACTTCTTCAGACAGCCTATCCACGCCATACGCCACCGTCTTCGCCCAATCTTTCCAACTCAAGTCCAATAGATCGCCAGGCTGCGTACCGTGTCCCGGCAACAGAACCGCCATCACACGAAAGCCGTTGCGTTGAAAGAACGCCGCCAGATGTCGCATATGGTAAGGAGAATCTGACAGTCCATGCGTGAGCAAAACACCGCGCTTATAGCGCTTGTCCTGTCCACGCTCAAAGTCGCCCGCTGGATATGACTCGAAAGGCGCATTACCTTCGACGACCCGCTCAACATCATTCACCCCAGCGCGCGCCTGCTCCAGCATCGCTCGTGTCTGCGCCACATACTCTGCAAAAGACAGCCTTGCATCGGGCGAGTGCACATGATGCCCTGAAGACTGATGCCTTAACCCCCTTTGGATTTTTTTGAACATGTTCATGCCCCATTGTACCCGTAGCGATATGGCTTTAAAGCACTCTTCGGGCTTATGATGCGCAACCTTTTTACTCGGACAATCCCATGTCTTGGTTCATCACCAATCTCATCAGCGCATTCTTGCTACCGCCGCTGAACCTACTCATCGTGGCAAGCATCGGGCTATGGCTGTGGCACAAGCGCCCGCTGATCGCGCGCGCACTCGCCAGCCTCGCCTTCGCTGGATTGTGGCTACTTTCAACCCCCTACATCTCGGACGCACTGATGCTCAGTTTAGAGGGGGAACCCTACGTCACCGACACCCAGAAGCCGCTCGCCGATGCCATCGTGGTCTTGGGTGGGGGCACCTATTTCCACGCCCCCGAATATGGCGGCGACACCATCAGTCATGCGACATTGGAACGTCTGCGCTTTGCCGCAAAACTACACCGCGAGACCGGCAAACCCATCCTAGTCACAGGAGGCAAACCATTAGGCAATAGCGCTTCCGAAGCAGCACAGATGCGCCAAGTATTAGAAAAAGAATTCAACGTGCCCGTAAAGTGGGACGAGGGCGAATCCGACAACACATTCGAGAATGCACGTATGAGCCGCGTGACGCTTAAAGAAGCGGGCATCACCCGCATCTATCTCGTCACCCACGCATGGCACATGCCACGCGCAGTCCATGCATTCCAAAATGCAGGTTTCCAAGTCGTACCCGCACCCACGGCTTACACCACACGTCATGAGACGAACTTGCTGACCTTCATCCCAAGAGCGGAGGCGCTGCTTGATAGCCGCTGGTACTTCCACGAGATGATAGGCATGCTGTGGTATCAGTTAAAATCCAAGCATTAAGAACGAACGAGGTAAAAAAATGAAAGCACGTATCAAATGGGTAGACGGCATGACGTTCATCGGCGAGAGCGAGAGCGGCCACGGGATCGTGATGGATGCCTCCCCTGAAGTCGGCGGACGTAACCTAGGGCCACGCCCGATGGAGATGTTGTTGTTGGGTACGGGCGGATGCAGCAGCATCGACGTGATGATGATCCTGAAGAAATCACGCCAAGCCGTATCGGACTGCTACGTTGAAATGAGCGCAGAACGCGCCGAGACCGATCCCAAGGTGTTCACCAAGATACACATGCACTTTGTAGTGAAGGGCAAAGACATCAAACCAGAAGCGGTAGAAAAAGCCGTGAAACTATCCGCAGAGAAGTATTGCTCGGCCTCCATCATGTTGGGTGCGACGGCAGAGATGACGCATGATTTTGAGGTAGTTCAAGAATGAGTTTTAGCCGTCAATTTCCGCCAATGCGGGAATGACTGGCTAGACCCAATACACCGTCTTCGTCATCACCTGCGACATCCCCCGCATCGCCACCTTCACCGGTAACGGCAACTCAGCCGCGCCCAGCTCCACCGCCATATCCGCATGCCCAACCTCATCGGTGAACATCTGCTGCGCCACGGCGCGGCTCTTGGCATCTTGTGGCGGCAAAGTATCCAGATGGTGTTGCAAGTGCGCGCCGACTTGGCGCTCGGTCTCAGCCAAAAAGCCAAGGTTCCACTTGTCACCCAAGGCACCCGCTAACGCACCCATGGCCAAGGAACTGGTGTACCAGAAGGGATTGAGCAGACTCAAACGCCCACCCAGTTCATACACACGGTGCGACGTCCAAGCTAGATGCTCGGTCTCCTCCCATGCAGCGTGGTTCAACTTCGCTTCCACGGCAGGATCTTTTGCCGTCAGCGCCTGACCTTGATACAGCGCCTGCGCACAGATCTCACCGGTATGGTTGATACGCATCAACGCGGCAGCATGCTTCTTCTCCGCTTCAGTCATGACGGCATCGTCGATGTTGGCATCGGGATAGGGACGTGCAGTCGGCGCTTTGGCGAACAAAGTGCGCAGACCTTTATCGAATTCGATGATGAGATTGTCTAGGTTAGGCATGACGTGCTCCCTTGTTTTTTTACGGACTGGAGATTACTGGATTCCCGCCTTTACCCGCAAGGGGTACGCCGTGGCTGTACGGAGCATTCGCTCCTACACCGCACGCAGCACGGGTGACCTGCAAATAAAAACGGGCATCCGAAGATGCCCGTTTAATTCTAAAACTAACGATTAAGTCAGATTTAGAACTTCTTGCGCAGACCAACACCGAACAGGCTAGAGCTGCCGCCGTTTGTCAATTTTCCAGCGAGCAGATTTGAAGAAACGCTGAACGAGTTGATTGCAGAGCCGTTCTTCACGCTCGAATAAACTACATAACCCGTAGTATTCTTTGTGAAGGTATGAAGGTAACCAGCTGTAAGTGCATTTGCACTGCTCGCAGCACTATCATTGACCTTGTTTGCAGCATAGAGCACACCAATCACACCTGTGGAAACTGGATAAAGACCAGCCAAAGAGAACACGGTGTCAGCCTTAGCGCCAGTCGTATCATCATTTTGTGTTTGATAAGTGCCCATTACTTTAGCAACGCCTAAATCATAAGAAGCGCCGAAAGCGAACTCGGTGATTTTAACTCCAGCAGGATTTGTTGTGACAACACCAGTTGCACCGGTAGCGTCCTTACCTGTATTAGCAGACCCATACACGGCACCAACTGACAGCGCATCTACTGCATAGTTAGCAGATAGAAGAAGGGCTGTGTCTTTTTCTCCAAGGCTGGAGCTGACTTGCGTCAGCAATCCAGCACCAGTTCCTGCTGTTACGTAATTCGCAGCAAATGTCATGCCGCTGATATTTGGAGAGATGTAAGCAACCGCACGTTGCGCGCGAGCAGCTAAACCACCAACTATTTGACCTTTTGCAACGATTGAATGTGCTGAAGAGCCAGATCCATAAAGCGGATCATATTTAGCCAAGAAATCATAAGCGGCTGTTTGCAGGAAACCAGTTGCAACCGTGCCGAAATCACCAGCTACAGCCAACATCTTTTGACGTGCAACCAAGTTGTTAGCTGTATCAGTTTTAACTTCTGCGGCTTGTGTGTCGATACCGTATTCAACAACAGCGACTGCGGTCAGTCCATTGCCAATATCTTCAGTAGCCTTCACACCCAAACGGGATTGGGACGCAGCACCAGAAACAGCGATCATGTCGCTTTTAGCTCCTGACCCTGAAACGGAAGCAATACCGCCGTCCACAAGTCCGTAGAAACCGACATCAGCGAAAGCTGGGGTGGAGAAAGCAGCAGCAACAGCCAGTGCGATGATTTTCTTTTGCATGTAGAACTCCTCAATGATTTAAGTTTATTTTCTAGCCATGAAGACGACTGCTAGATACCCCTCAACCGTCTCGCGACCAAACGTACTACCCACAACTTACGACATGCTTACAGTGTCACAAAGCCATTTCTCATGACTTTCCGTGGCTTTCACCACAAACCCCAGATGCGAGTTCGGGGCGGATTCTGCATCAACAATTCCTGTGTAAATTGACCTGTATCAATTATTTAACAATTCTGTAGCAAATTTACAACATAGCAAACACGCGTGCCAATTCGACACCCGGCTCTTCTGCGCGCATGAATGCTTCACCCACGAGAAAGGTGTGGACTTGATGGTCGCGCATGAGCTTTACGTCGTCTGCGGTGAAGATGCCGCTCTCGGTGACGACGATGCGATCGGTGGGGATGCGAGCCAGCAGATCGAGCGTGGTCTGCAAGGTGACATCGAAGGTGCGCAGGTTGCGATTGTTGATGCCGATGAGTGGCGTCTTCAGGTTCAGCGCCACTTCTAGTTCCGCCCCGTCGTGCACTTCCACCAACACCGCCATCCCTAGCTTGTGTGCCAGCTGCTCGAACGCCGCCATCTGACTCAAGGTCAAGGCGGAGGCGATCAGTAGGATGGCATCCGCGCCCATCGCGCGCGCTTGGTAGATCTGGTATTCGCTGACCATGAAGTCTTTGCGCAACACGGGCAATGCACAGGCAGCACGGGCTTGCTTCAGATAGTCCGCATTGCCTTGGAAGAACTGTTCGTCCGTCAACACGGACAAGCACGCGGCCCCATGCTTTTCGTAGCTCTGCGCGATATCGGCAGGACGGAAGTCCTCACGGATGACCCCTTTGCTGGGGCTGGCTTTTTTGATCTCGGCGATGACGGCAGATTTACCTGCATCTATCTTGCTGCGGATCGCACCCACAAAATCACGGGCAGGCGCAGCTTGCTCTGCCTCTGCACGGATGGCAGGGAGGGATTTGGCGGACAGCGCGGCGGCGACTTCTTGCGCCTTCACTGCCAATATCTTTTTGAGGATGTCGGACATGATTTTCAATCTGCGGTTCGATACATTTCCCGTTCTCTCCACCCGTTCGTCCCGAGTGCCGCGCAAAGCGCAGTGTATCGAGGGAAGCGCGTTGTTCCTAAGATGAGAACGGGAAACACTCACCGCGAACGGTATGTGAATTAAGGCGCGCATTCTAGCGCAAGCGGGGTGCTAAAATGCGCGCCACTCGCAATACTGAGAACATCATGGAAGACATCAAGCAATACATGAAAGGTGTGGGACAGCAGGCACGTGCCGCTTCTCGCATCGTGGCGCAAGCCGACACCAACGCGAAGAACCACGCGCTAGAGAACATCGCCACCGCCATCCTGCTCAACACCAGCAAACTCCTCACCGAGAACGCAAAGGATGTCTCTTCTGCAAAAGCCAACGGTCTCGACGACGCGTCTATCGACCGCCTCACCTTGACCGAGAAGACCATCAAAGGCATGGCCGAAGGTCTGCGCCAGATCGCCGCACTGGCCGACCCTATTGGCGAGATATCCGACATGAAATATCGCCCTTCCGGCATCCAAGTCGGCAAGATGCGCGTGCCGCTCGGGGTCATCGGCATCATCTACGAATCGCGTCCGAACGTGACGGCGGATGCAGCAGGGCTGTGCCTGAAATCGGGCAATGCCGCCATCCTGCGCGGTGGTTCGGAAGCGCATCATTCCAACCAAGCCATCGCGGCCTGTGTACATCAAGGCCTACGCGAAGCAGGACTGCCAGAGACGGCCGTGCAAGTGGTGAACACCACCGACCGCGCTGCGGTGGGCGAGCTCATCACGATGAAAGAGTATGTAGATGTGATCGTACCTCGCGGCGGCAAGAGCCTCATCGCGCGCATCTCGGAAGAAGCCAAAGTACCTGTCATCAAGCACTTGGACGGCATCTGCCACGTGTACATCGATGACGAAGCCGATCTGAAGAAAGCCATCCGCATCGCCGACAACGCCAAGACTCACCGTTACGGCGTGTGCAATGCGATGGAGACCTTGCTGGTGAACACCAAGGTCGCAGCCCAAGTGTTGCCTGAACTGTGTGGCATCTACACCAAGAAAGGTGTGGAACTGCGCGGCGATGACGCTTCGCAAAGATTAGTGGCAGAAATGAAAGCCGCGACTGAAGAAGATTGGCACACCGAATATCTCGCGCCTATCTTGAGCGTGCGCATCGTGGCGAACTTGGATGAAGCGATAGACCATATCAACACCTACAGCTCGCAACACACTGACAGCATCGTCACTGAGAACTACACCAAGGCGATGCGCTTCCTGCGTGAAGTGGATTCCGCCAGTGTGATGGTGAACGCCTCCACACGTTTCGCAGATGGCTTTGAGTACGGTCTAGGTGCGGAGATCGGCATCTCCACCGACAAGATACACGCGCGCGGACCAGTCGGGCTGGAAGGATTGACGTCACAAAAATTCATCGTGCTCGGCAACGGGCAAATCAGAGTCTAAAAAGAAAGAGAAGAACATGAGCCAAACTATCGAAATCAAAGTGCCGGACATCGGCGGATTCAAAGGCGTCGCCGTCATCGAGATCAGCGTGAAGGCCGGCGACACCGTCGAGAAGGAGCAGGCGCTCATCTCGCTGGAGACAGATAAAGCCACGATGGAAGTACCTTCTCCCGCCGCTGGCGTGGTGAAGGAATTGAAAGTGAAGTTGGGCGACAAGGTGTCGGAAGGATCTGTCATCTTGATGCTGGAAAGCAGTGCGGAAGCACCTGCGCCTGCTGCGAGCAAGCCTGCTCCGCAAGCCGCCCCAGCACCTGTTGCGCCTGTTGCCGCACCACAAGTCGCGCCTACGCCAGCCTCCGCTGTCACCAAGGGCGACATCCACGCTGAAGTGGTCGTGCTGGGCGCTGGCCCCGGCGGATACACCGCTGCGTTCCGCGCAGCCGATCTCGGCAAGCAAGTCGTATTGATCGAGAAGCATGCCTCGTTGGGTGGCGTGTGTCTGAACGTGGGTTGCATCCCCTCCAAAGCTTTGTTGCATGTCTCCAAAGTCATCAGCGAGGCGGAAGAGGTATCGCATCACGGCGTGACTTTCGCGAAACCTAAGATCGACATCGACGCGATCCGCACATGGAAAGAAAGCGTCATCGGCAAGCTCACTGGCGGTCTCGCGGGTCTGGCGAAACAACGCAAGGTGCAAGTGGTACGCGGCGCGGCGAAGTTCACCTCGCCCAACAGTCTTGAAGTCGAGACGGCTGAAGGCAAGAAGGTCGTCACCTTCGACAACTGTATCGTTGCCGCAGGTTCTAGCGTGGCACGTATCCCCGGTTTCCCTTACGACGATGAACGCATCATCGACTCCACTGGCGCGTTGGCACTGAAGGATGTGCCGAAACGTATGCTGGTCATCGGCGGCGGCATCATCGGTTTAGAGATGGCGACGGTGTACGACGCGTTAGGCAGCAAGATCTCCGTCGTCGAGTTGATGGATCAACTGATGCCAGGCGCAGACAAAGACATGGTGAAGCCACTGCATACCCGCATCGGCAAACGTTACGAAGCCATCATGTTGAAGACCAAGGTCACCAAGATCGAAGCGACAAAGGCGGGATTGAAGGTCACCTTCGAAGGCGAACAAGCGCCTGCCGAACCACAAGTGTATGACCGCGTGTTGATGGCGGTAGGCCGCAGTCCCAATGGTCGTCTCATCAATGCGGAAGCGGCGGGACTCATCGTGAATGAGCGTGGCTTCATCCCCGTCGATAAACAGATGCGCACCAACGTGCCGCACATCTTCGCCATCGGCGACATCGTGGGTAATCCGATGTTGGCGCACAAGGCGGTACACGAAGGCAAAGTGGCGGCAGAGAATATCGCCGGACACAAAGCCTTCTTCGAACCACTCACCATTCCATCCGTGGCGTACACCGACCCCGAAGTGGCATGGATGGGCCTGACCGAGACCGAGGCGAAAGCCAAAGGTATCGAATACGAGAAGGGGGCCTTCCCATGGGCAGCATCGGGCCGCGCACTCTCCATCGCGCGCGAAGAAGGCATGACCAAAGTGTTGCTCGATCCGAAATCGCGTCGCATTTTGGGCGCAGGTATCGTGGGCGTGAACGCAGGCGAATTGATCGCCGAAGCGGTGCTGGCTTTGGAGATGGGCGCGGACATGGAAGACATCGGCCTCACCATCCACCCACACCCTACCCTGTCGGAGACGTTCAACTTCGCTGCCGAGATGGCGGAAGGCACGATCACAGACTTGTTGCCGCCGAAGAAAAAACACTAGATCGTCATTCCCGCGCAGGCGGGAATCCAGTGCGTAATTCAACTAGGCTCCCGCCTACGCGGGAGCGACGAAATTGAACTCTCAGAGGGACGTAAATGAGACTTTTCAGAAAAACATTGTTCGCTGCTTGTGTCTTGAGTTTGTCTGCTTGCAGCTCCATTGATCAGAACACGCTCAACCAAGGCATCCAGATATTGGGAGCGGCGAAGTCGAAAAGCGCACCAATCACTGGGGTCGATCAGTTCTCGGTAGCCGAACAGATCGGCAGTCTGAAGCAGGCTTTGTCGCAAGGTGCGGAAGCATCGGTAGTCGGCCTCGCGCAGACCAACGGTTTCTTGGGCAATCCAAAAGTGCGCATCCCTCTTCCTGCCAATCTGACGGAAGCTGAAGCCAAGTTACGCAAGTTCGGATTAGGTGGGTACGCCACTGATCTCAACACGGCAATGAATCGCGCCGCCGAAGCTGCCGTGCCAGAAGCAAAAGTATTGCTACTGAATGCGGTGGCGAACATGACAGTGAACGATGCGAAGAACATCTTGATGGGCAAGGACGATGCGGCGACGCAATATTTCCGCAGCAATACCGAAGCCGCACTGGCAGCAAAGTTCAAACCTATCGTAACCAAGTCGATGCAAAAGGTCGCCCTAGCTCAAACCTACAACCGCTTCGCGACCGCTGGGGCGACACTAGGCCTAGTGAAACAAAGCGACGCGACACTGGAAGACTACATCACCAGCCGCGCGATGGATGGCTTGTTCTTGATGGTCGCCGAGAAAGAGAAAGAGATCCGCGCCAATCCGATGCAAGCCACGGGCGAATTGGCAAAGAAAGTCTTCGGCGCGTTACTAAAGAAGTGAATTACCGTCATTCTGGCCTACGCCGGAATGACGATACAAGATGGAATCTCTTTCCCAATTCTTCGCCAGCGACCTCAGCCTGTGGGGCTTGTTCATCTCCAGCTTGCTCGGCGCGACTTTGCTTCCGGGCGGCTCTGAACTTATCCTCATCGGCACCTTAAAAGCGCAGCCTGAATTATTTTGGCCGGCGCTCATCATCGGCACACTCGGCAACACGATCGGCGGAATGATGTCCTTCGGCATGGGTTGGCTGTTGCCGATGACTCAGCAACTCAAGCATGTGGAGAAGGTGCGCAATTACGGCACACCGGCATTGTTGTTCGCATGGCTGCCATTCATCGGTGATGCACTCTGTATCGCAGCGGGATGGTTAAGGCTGAACCCTTGGAAGGCGGCGCTGTTCATGGCGGCGGGTAAGTTCGTACGATATTGGATAGTCGCGATATCTTTATAAATGAGCATTTCGTTTGTCATCCCCGCGCAGGCGGGGATCCAGTTAAGAACAAACCTAGGTTCCCGCCTTCGCGGGAACGACGTTTAGAAGTAGTGGAAGTAAGCCAGTTGCACGTCGGAATAACTATCCAATACATCGCCACCCTTGCTCGTTGTTTGACGTGAGACATTGAGTCGGACGTTGTTCTGATTATCGAACACATCCCACGCGACTCCTGCGGTCAAACGATAGACCCCGGTATCGCGGCGACTACCTGCTGCATTCCAGAAAGCTCCCGCACTCGCTTCTGCGCGCCATCTTGCTTCGGGTTGCCACATCCATCCAACGACGGGGCCTGCAGCAAAGCTTGATGCCCCACCTCGTAGTCGCGTGATAGTGTCGGCGATGATGAACATCTGACTATGTTCGCTGATGCGATAGCCTTCGCCCGCACCCAATTCGATACGGAACACGGTGGGTGCCAACGCAGCATCACGCTGCACCTCGCGACGCACAGAGATGTTGGCTTTGATGGTCAGTGGGCGATACCAAGCTGTACGCACCGAAGGCAAGAAGACCTCGAACAGGTCGAGACGCTCGAAGCGGATCTGCTTGTCGTTGAAGCGCAGATACAAGTCGCCGATCTTGGAACTCACTCCGGGAGAGAAGCCTGCGTTGGGGTCGAGTCCATCGTGATACACCAAGCGCGCGTTGAGTTGCCCATAGCCCACTCCATCCACTTGCCCCAAGCCCATACCGAGACGGAAAGAGTCATGCCCTTCATCTGGGCTTTGGCGCGGTGTGGGCGCGGGTTGATAGGTAGCCGATGCATCCACTTTGCTGCGCAGCATCGCCAGCTTGAGTTGGAATTGGTTGAGCGGTGCAGCCTCTTGCTCTGAATTCTTTTGGTTACGCTCATATTCCAATACACCCAACGCTAGGTCGAGCAACTGAGCCTGTTCTTGCGCATTCGCTCCCGCTATCGCCTCGGGCAGTTTCAAGCTGTGGGCGAGCGCGACTGCTTGTTCGCGCACCGCATCAGGCGCACGCTCGACGTTGGAAATGAGTGTGCTGTATTGCGAAGGACGATAACGCTTCTTGGTCACCACCTTGGCATCTCGCAAGATTTTGACGGTATCCAATGGTGCTAACCACGGCTTAGCCGATGCGATCAATTCCAACTCTGGCCGCCCCGCTTCCAATGTCGCCAGCAAGATCAAGGCGCAGTTGTCATCGGCGAAGTAGTAATCGACGTAGGTGAAGCTCTGCTCCCAGATGAAGGCGTGCATCTTGTCGATCTCTTCTGGCGTGAAGTCGGTCTGATATTCCCAGAGGTCGCGATTCTCCAGATCGGCGTACTCGCGCACCTTCATGAAATAGGGCACGGAGACGAAGTTGCCAGGAAAGCCGCCTACTGCGCTCTTCACCAAGAAACCCAATCCAGCCTCTCCATCGCTATTCACTGTGTATCCTACTGTCGCATCACTGAGTCGATTGAATTCCCCCGCCTTTGCGCTATCGAAACGCATGAAGATGTGACCGTACATCGAGGCGGGGCTATTGAGATAGATGGAAGCAAAGATCATCGTGACATGGTCGCGTGCCAAGCCAGACTTCCAACGTTCGAAGCCTTCACAACGCGGCGCAGGATAGTCGAAACCGTACTCCTTCATACTACGGCTGAGATATTGATAACGCGCTACCCAACGACACAACTTGGGCTGTCTGCTCTGCTCCGCCATACCCTCGTCATAGGCAGTCCGTATGGTCGCATCCAGCTCAGCTTGCGGGTCGCGTTTGCCATTGGCCGCCAAGAAATAGCTGGGGTCATCCACACGGCTTTTCACGCCACCGAGCGTAGGATGGTATTGATTGATCTTGTGCCACTCGGCACTTTGACTTAGGTGCGCCTGTTGAGCCAGTCGCAACATGGTGTCGATGCTCGCTTGCTGCTGCGCAGTCATCTCTTGAGCGTGGCCCATCCCAACGAACAAGCCTAAGACTGTCGCCAATAAAACGCTAAAGTTGAGATAGTAGGTGCGCATTTTAAGATTCGAATCCCCAACAAAAAGCCGAGGTGTTTAGCCTCGGCTTTTTTGGCACAACAAGCGATCTTAGGAAACGAAAGCTTGCAGAGTCTGAGTCACAGCGGCTTGGATCTCAGCAGTGCTAGCGCCGCTGAAGATAGAAGCTTGGTTAGCCTTCAGGGCGCTGGTCGCAGCTGCACGATCAGATTCCTTCACGCCATACATGTCGACCAATGCTGCCAGATGCTCACCTTGGCCTTGTGCGGCCTCAACAGCCAACTGTTGCTTGTTGAAGTCGATGAAGGTGGCGATCTTTCCCTTGATGGAAGCAGATTCCGGGCAATTCAGGATACCCATGGTCATAGAAACCGAGCTGAACAACATACCGTTAGTGGTACCAGCCAACAGGCTGTACACCAAGCCGGTCTTATCTTTGAAAACCATTGTACCGACGCCGCAACCTGCCGCATCTTGAGTTGTTGAAGCATTCGCACCCATAGTAGCAACAGACAAAGACAAAGCCAAAAGCGTTTTCTTCATTGCAGATTTCATATGATTCCCCCTTAGAGAGTTGATGGACTACGAAAGTGCCTTTTCAAACGGCGATTCGATAGTAGCAAAACGCCGACAGCAAAAGCAATGAGCATGAAGGCCTATATATATTTTCGCCACAACTTAGTGAAAAGAGAGCATCTTCAAGCCCCACGCCACGCCGAACCCATTCACCTCGCTCGCCACTGCGCCCAGCCCGCCTTCGCAGCGGCTGGCCGACAGGTCGACGTGCAGCCACGGCGTATCTTTCTCAACGAAACGTTTTAGGAAACGGGTCGCTAAGATGTGGTCGGCATCACCGTCCAACGTACATTGTTTGATGTCTGCCACTTTAGAATCCAGCGCGGGTTCGTAATCCTCATCCTGCGGGAAGGCGCACAGACGTTCGCCCACTTGCTTGCTCGTACTCACCGCCCTCTGCGCCAACTCGTCTGTCGTCGCGAACACTCCGCTGTAGCGCGCACCCAAGGCCATCGCCATGCTGCCGGTGAGCGTGGCGAAGTCGATCATCAGATCGGGTTTCGCGCGCGATGCTAGCGTCAAGGTATCCGCCAACACCATGCGCCCTTCGGCATCGGTATGCATCACTTCGATGTGCGTACCATTCAGCGCCTTCACGATGTCGTTCTGCTTGTAGGCTTTGGGGCTGATGTGGTTCTGCGCCAGCGCCAACCAGCAGTCGATGTTCACCGGCAGTTTCTGTTGCGAGGCCGCCAATAGAATGCCCAGACTCACCGCCGAGCCGTTCATGTCCTCATGCATATTGAGCATGTAACGCGACGGTTTCAGATTGTGGCCGCCCGTATCGAAACAGATGCCTTTGCCCACCAGCGCGACGGTCTGTTTCGCTTTGGGGTGTTTGTACGAGAGATGAACGATGGCAGCATCCTCATCGTGGCTGCCCTGCGCCACGGCCACGAAGGCCCCCGCGCCCATCTTGCGCAGCGCCTTCATATCGAACTCTTCGTGCTTCCACTTGTTCTCTTGCGCCAACTTCTTCACGCGCTGACGGTACGAACCCGGCGTCAATTCGTTGGGCGGCAACACCGTCAATTCGCGACACAGCAAGTTGCCTGCAGCTTGGGCTTTCAAGGCATCAAATGCCTTATTGTCGCCACACCCGTACAGCGCGATCTTCTGCAACGCCTTGCGCTCATCTTTCTTCTTACTCACAGGCAACAATGCACCGTTGACCCACACACCGTAGACGGCAAGCTCTGCTTCGCGCTGCACATTCATCCCGGTGACGACGATGCTCAATTCTTTGGGATGCTCATCCAACAAAGGTTGCATCGCCTTACGCACCTGAGTCTGCAAGCCAAAGGTGTCCTTCGCTGCATCCATCATCGCCCACACCACCAGCGCGCCTTTCTCCGTATTAGCGGCAACGGGAGACTTCGCGAGTTCTTCCGCTTTCATATCGCGTCGTTTGAGCGTCGCAGCCAGTAGGTCACCGTAGGGAATGTCTTTTTGTAGCGTCTTTGCCTTGGGCATCAGCACCAGCAGATGAGTAGCGTTGAAGGTCTTTGGCAGGGCAGGAAACAGGGTCAATTGTGCTAGCATTGCATCCTCGAATTAAGTCACAGAACGCCGCGATTATAAGGGCTACACCATGCGCCAATACCTAGATTTGATGCAGCACGTCCAAACGAACGGGACCTACAAATCCGACCGCACCGGCACTGGCACGACCAGCGTGTTCGGCTACCAGATGCGTTTCGATCTGCAAGCAGGTTTTCCATTGGTCACCACCAAGAAGTGCCACCTCAAATCCATCGTGCATGAATTGCTGTGGTTCCTGCAGGGCAGCACCAACACCAAGTATCTGAAAGAGAACGGCGTCAGCATCTGGGACGAATGGGCGGATGAGAACGGCAACCTT
>JAVBYP010000280.1 GCA_030823965.1 Sideroxydans sp. | reverse complement strand
TCTGGATTTAACACGCAAAAATAATCCCCAGTCGCTACTTGAAACGCGGCATTATGGTTCTCACCAAACCCTTTTGGAGTGATATTGTGGACAAGCTTGATTGGAAATCCATAATCTTCAAGTTCGAGTTCGTGAGGCTCTGGAACATTGATCGTCAGAACCACCTCGATAGAATCGCCGCCGCATGATTGCTCTAGATCATCCAATAGCACACGTACCAATTGAATCTGTAGATGGCTGACGATAGATATCGAGACTTCAGGCATCTGAATTGTCCTCTAGCTTCTTACTCATTGCCGTCACCAATAGAAGATATACCAAGCCACTTCCAGTTGCTGCCTTTCCAATCCTTGCCGCACGCAGATACCACACCCGCTTGAATGCTGCCGTGTGCAATACATTGGCATAAGTGTGTATTTGATCATGTACGGCAGAAGACAAAGCGATCGCCCTTTCCCGCAGCCTTCTTTCAAGCATCGCTGCCTGATTAAAACTTTGTTTGATTACGGCCACATGGCGACTCCATTGCTTAGGTGAGAATACAAGCCTCATCAATCGCACTCTAAATGGAACAGCACCAAGCACATTTCCTCCGTGCTGCCTGTACAACACCATGGGCGTCGGAATGAAACCGATCTTGCCTGCTGCAGATGCAATCAAAGCTACCCACCAGTCATGCATCAGTATCTGGCTTGGGACGGGACAGGCTAAGGCCAGCAATGCTCGATTTATCAGGCACGCACATCCCGTGACCTGATTCTGACAAAGCAACAATCCGAGACCTGCTTCTTCTGGGGATAGCCTAGAGAATCTAACAAACGAGTCTGCTATGGGTCGCAACTCTTCTCCCACCACTGCCAGATCACAATGTATAAGCAAGGGCACCTCCTGGCTCTGCGTTTGCTCCAAGGTATGCATAGCCCCTAGCATGGTCAAGATTTTTTCAGGAGCCCAAACATCATCCTGATCAGCAAACAACAAGTAGTCAGCACCCGACTCAAGTGCAACCTGCATCAGAATCGAAAAATTCCCAATTGCGCCTTGTCTGCTTGATGTGTCATGTATCAACTTGATTCGAGCATCACGCGCAGAGATGTCTGCCACAATCGCAACGGTATCATCGGACGATCCGTCATCTCGCACGAGCAGAATCCAATCTGCGTGTTCTTGTTGTTGAATGCTGCAAATCTGCTGACGAATATATCGGCCACCGTTATAGGTAGCCATAACGATATAGACCCTTTTCGCACTCACCCTGTTGTTAACTGGTTGTGAAAATACAACTGGCGTTGTTGAGTCTGAATGTTGGTTGATAGTAGCTGTGTTCATCGAAAAAAGTTGGCTCTATACTTTTCTGAACAACATAAGTGGTTCTTTCACATTGACGCCGTAGTAGTCTGCGTCAATATAAGGAAGGAGTTGCAGATGATCAGCAACACAAGAAGTCATCCCTGAACTTGTGATCTTCTTGAAGATATCTTGACCAAATAGACGCACATGATCTTTCTGACCATACGCCTGTAGCCTCGCCTCAGGCTGACTGATCCCTTCATCACAAAAGGTATGTTTCAACCCATTGCAATACGGAGTCTGGAGTAAAGCGTAACCGCCTGGGCGCAATACTCGCCAAATTTCAGCAATGGCAATCATCTCATCCGGAACATGCTCCAGCACGTGGTTAGCGATGACCCAATCAAAACTGTTGTCCGCTGAGGGGATATCCAACATATCTATCTTTTCAATATCTGGAGCAGACGGAAATAGATCTGCTCTCACATATTTGCTGGGATGCTGTGCCGCAATCAATCCAGACAACCACCTTTCCGGCGCAAAGTGAAGTATTGCCGCGTCTCGCATCTCTTCGAACAAGTTCAATGCGGTTAAATAAAGCACCAAATGCCTTTCTCTATCGTGAGAGCCGCACCTAGGGCAACTAAAGTGGTCCGGGTCACTTCCAATCGCATCCAGCGATCTGGCCAAGGGAGGCACCGACTCCCAACCTCCCTCATAAGAAAGAAACCTCCCGACATTTTTGTTACAGACACAACAGAATCTGGACCCGAAGATAGTCAGAGAGGCGAGCTTGTTCGTTAGTATTTGCCTAATGAGATGTATATCCATTCTTTTACCTATCGTGGTATACCTTTAGCGGGGCATGTCTTCTGCAAATATAACCGCTCATTCTTTGCCACACTCCCGCGAATGGGCGCAACATGCATTTAACAATGATTCGAGATACCGTTCCCTCTGGCGCGATTGCGCCAATTTTCTTCAGCTCATCATAGGCGCCAAATATCCGTCCATGGCGCAATGCTTGATAAACGTCACTCCAAAAGAATTTGGTCATCACCGACCTCATTGCAGCCGAAATTTGCACCTGAGCCGGCAACTCCAACAAAGCCTCCAGATACAGCTTGCGAACATATTCGGGTTGATTGCTAATTGCTGACGTAGCTGAGCCGATTCTGTAAACGACATGAACTTGATTGGTATGACAGAGCAGACCCTGTTGGGCAAATCGCAGATTCACTTTGTAATCAACATACGGGCCATGTATCGATAGAATCTCTGACTTGAGACGCTGTCGATACAACATGGAGCTATGGTTTAAAAAATTCCCTTCAGCGAGCAAAAAGTCCAAATCGAAAGAGGTTGGTATGGCGTTATTGAACATCCCAAAGATCTCTCCATTCTCGCGCATGACGATTGCATTGCTAAATATCGCCACGCACTCAGGTCGGCCAGAAAGCATGGTGATTTGACTCTGCAACTTGCCTGGTAACCAATAATCATCTCCATCCAAATGGGCGACATAATCTCCAGATGATTGCTCGATAAGAGACTGGTAGTTATGACATCCCCCAAAATTCTTTGGATGGAACGTGGGACGAATTAGCTGAGGGTATCGCTGTGCGTATTCGCTGATTATCTGTCGAGTCCCATCTGTCGAACAATCATCTCCAACAAGTATCTCCAATTCGGCGTCAACCCGCTGCCCCAACACACTAGACAAACAATCTGCGATATATCTCTCGTGGTTGTAAGCAACAATACAAACCGATATTTTTGGACGTTTCTGAGATGTATCTTTCATGAGGACAATATTTACCTGAATTCAAACCGCCCACTAATGGGCCTAACGACCGAGAATCTCCATAAGCACCCATCATGCACGCGTACACACCCAACATAAGGCTCGCATCACCTTGTCGCGCTTATCCACGTTACAAAATTCGCCCTAACCCAAGAGGATGCCAGTGCACCGGCGAACACTGTCACCACACCACAAATACCTATCACGCCAAGTTGGAGTGCTTTCCCTTCAACATCACCAACTAGCAGACTGAAAAAGAATCCAGCCAAACCTGCCGCCACAAAGATGGCCAACACGTCCTCGAAGTACCACTTCACATTCAATTCGTTGCTGAACCTTTGATGGACAAAAGGAAGCCAAACTAAGAAAATCACTAGATTCATCGCAAGCCAGACGTAACCAGCACCAACACCTCCGTACTCACGTGTTGCCCAGATAATCGATGGGACTAAGAACAAGACGAAGAAAATATTTCCCACCAAATGCAACCTCAAGTCACCTTTCGCATATTGCAGATAGTAAGGAAAGGTTGCCACTGAAAGAACTCCATTCCCAAGAGCATACAAGATTAATATTGGCGCCGCCTGTTGAGCAATGCCCCTATCTCCCGTCCATACCCATAATAACGGCTCTGCAAAACACGCCAGCGTGATAGACGTCGCCCCAGCAAATATTGCCACCAATTGAGTCCCTTGATGATAGATACGAAATAATCCTACTTGATCCCCCTCCGATTCCAGCTTCGCCATACGAGGTAAAAGCGCACTTCCTACAGGTGCACTTATTAACAGTACCGCGCTACCAACCAACACTGCCAAAGTGAAATAGCCGTATTCCGCCAACGGCAACAACTTCGAAAGAATGAGCTTGTCGGTTTGAGTAGAGACAATCCAAATTGACGATGCAAAGGCAATTGCCAAGGAAAATTTAATGAGCGGCTTTAGTGGTGATAAATCCCAGCTATTAAACTGAGCTCCCCGCACTTTCGGCAATAACTGATAAGAATAAATGAGCAACCCCAGCAACTCTACAACGGCCACAATAAGCTGAAATCCAAAAAATATCGTAGGCGTGACACCCACAAAGAAGAATAGCGGCATCACTCCAACGAACCGAGATGTTCCAATCAATATGTTGTATCCGCCAAGCCATACCAACCGCTCCGCACCAGTGATAAGACTTCGGTACAAGCCGGCCAGCCAGCGCATCGCAATGATGGCCCCCATCATCTTTACGGCAACTTCAATTTCATCCGAAGGCAAAGTGGAGCCCTGCAGCCAGTCACGCGCAATGTAAGGAGCGGCAATAAATATTCCTACCGCCCCAATCAATGCAACAAATATGAAAGTTAATTCCAGCGCGCGCATCAAACGCAGAAAACTGAGTGCGTCCATCGCCCCTCCTCTGAAACGCGCAGTCTCGCGCGACAAAGTAGGGGCAAGCCCCATATCCAAAATTACGAACCAAGCTTGCAACATCGCAAAAAAACCCACCAAGCCATAGGCCTCAACCCCCATGTACCTAATATATAGGGGCACCATGACAATGCCAATCAGCGTGATATATAGCTGACTTGCGTAGTTGGCTAGAATATTTCGCTTGAGAGACATCAGATGAACTGCGACTTATTTTTTATCGCCGCGCTCACACATCAGAAAGATGCTTGAACACAAGTCAGGGTAGTGTTGCCCCAATTTATAACACCCCTCCAGATACTCCTTTGAAATGATATCCGTCTGTAATAAACGATCCCACTGAAAGTTCGCCAATGCCTTGAAGAAGATCCCCGAGCGATGCACCACCTTGAGCCCTGCCAACTCTGCATCCCGTTCAAGGGTATCAAGCGTGTAGGTGCAGCGATGGCCATGTTCCGCTTCTGCAGGAGTGACGGCGGCGTTGTGGGAGATCAAACCCATCTTGACGGCGATCTGCCTGGATGGCGCATTCGCATTTGGACAAACCAGAAAGAACCTTCCTCCTTCAGCCAGCCATTCATCATTGATGCGCTTCAGCACGCGCACGGGATCGTCAATGTGCTCCAGCACATGTGTCAGCACGATATTGTCGTAGCGTCTGGGCAAGGTCACGGTCTCGAACAATGAGTGCACATAGTTCACCTTGTCGCCGAGTTTGCCCTTAGCTTCCGCAATCGCCTCGCTGGACGCTTCAACACAGGTGACATCTTGGAAGCACTCTACAAAGCGCCGAGTAAAGTCACCTTTGAAGCTACCTAGCTCAAGCAGGCTACCTTTGTTGAAGAAGGGCTCGAACGACGCGAGCATGTAAGGATGCATCACATCGTAATCGAAACCGTTAACATACTTCTCATTTGCGGAATTATCCGAGTCGTTCAACTCGCGGTTATAGTTCCTCGTTGTATTCATTCTTTTCCCTCTGTTTACAACATCGTTTCATCTTTGAACCATCATCTTGAGGACTTATGTCTTCAGTCTTCATTCAGCACCGCAAGACCGAAGCCGTGCCGACCGAATTCAACCGCTAACGGCAAACCAAAGTATCCCAACCCTACGACTGCAATTTTCATATTCATAAACTCCTTAAGGCTATGGATGCCCCTTTTGACTGAATCTAAGTTATGTCTTCTTACTGTCTTCTTTCAGCAGCCCTTGTTGGTCAGCCTCAAGTTGCAGCTCTTGAATCTCTTTATGCAACCGCTCATATTCTCTGATCTTGATTTGCAAGAATTCAACCGTCATGCGTGCTTTTTGTTCTACGCCTCTCGGAGTCAGCAGATATGCGTAAGACAATTTATTCTCACTATTACGAAAGTTGTTGATCTTGAGGCTACCCTTCTCAACAAGGGCATTGAGGCAATAGTTCACTTTACCCAAGCTGACCCCCAAACGCTTTGCCAAGTCTCTCTGTGAAAGACTTGGATTCTCTTCTAGCGTCTTGAGCAAGGTGTAATGTGTGGTTTCGTCTAGCATTTGCGGTGCGTTCATCCATTGAACGGGCGCATTAGAACAGTGGGGCGAAGTGAGTGTCAAGCCAAGCCCCTGGGGGTTTGGATACAATGGGCAGATATTCCAACTATCGAAGAATCTTGCCTATCTCCTTACCTCTCAAACCACGCATCGCCATCGTCCGCTTCTCCGCACTGGGTGATGTGGTCATGGTCAGCGCCGCTATCAATGCTTTGCGGCGTGCTTTGACTGATGCCGAAATTACTTGGTTCACTAGCCCGCTCACCTATTCTTTATTGCATGGTATGTCCGGTGTGCGATTCGTGGTGATCGATAAGCCGCGTTCCTTTTCAGATTACCGCGCTTTTTACCGACGTTTTCGTGAACGCGATTTCGATGTCGTGTTGGCGATGCAAGCGAACCTGCGCATCAACCTTCTTTATCCAGCCTTGCGCGCACCGATCAAGATCGGTTTTGACCGGACACGAGCCCGCGAGGGCCAGTGGCTATTCTGCGACCAACGCATCCCCTTCCATGATGATCATTTAGTCGATAGCTTCTTGTCTTTCGTTGAACAGCTGACCGGACAAGCCGCTGAGGCGATCTGGGACCTGCCCATTGCAGAGGCAGATCATGCGTGGGCGATCGATGAGCTACGTCATCTAGCAAAGCCTTTGATCGCGATACACCCGCATGCCAGCAAAGCAGAGCGAAATTGGCTACCCGAGCGTTATGCCGAAGTGATCCAAAAGTCTTCCGACAGCATCGTGCTGACAGGAGGCGATTCGCTTGCTGAACGGACTTTGTGCCAGCAACTCTGCGCCATTGCGCCTGACCGCACATTGGATCTTTGCGGCAAGACATCGCCCAAGCAACTGGCCGCCCTGCTAGGTAAAGTGGATGTGCTGATCGCCCCTGATACAGGGTCAGTGCATATCGCACGCGCGATGGATACTCCCGTCATCGGCCTGTATGCGGTCGCTTCGCCCAAACTCACCGGGCCCTATCAACGCACAGAATATTGCGTCGATCGCTACCCGCAAGCGGTGCGTAAGTATCTGGGTAAAGACCCCGAACGATTGTCATGGAACACGCGTGTGCATCACCCGGATGCGATGTCGCTGATCGAGGTAGACGATGTGCTGCAACAATTGACTCGTGTATTGGATGGTGCACAGTGATGCGTTTTTTCGATTCTCGCTTCGCCTACACCACCTTGCTTTGGATGTTGCTCCCGTATGTCTTCTTCCATCTGTGGTGGCGCTCACGCAAGCAGCCAGAATACCTAGACCATGTGGCTGAACGTTTCGGCCGCTACACCGTAAAAGCAGATAAGCCTGTCATCTGGCTGCATACCGTCTCCGTTGGCGAGACGCGTGCCGCCGCAACCCTCGTCCACAGCCTTCGCGCGCAATACCCTCAGCATCAGATCTTGCTCACGCACACCACGCCTACTGGTCGTGCCGCCAGTGAACAGTTGTATGGCAACGAAGTGATGCGCGTCTATCTGCCCTACGACTACCCGTTCGCCGTCCAACGTTTCCTAGACCACTTCAAACCGCAAGTGGGCGTCCTGCTGGAGACTGAAATCTGGTTCAACCTCATCCATCGTTGCAAAGCTTCAAACATCCCGTTGCTACTGCTCAACGCTCGCCTGTCTGAAAAATCTGCCGCGAAATATGCACGCTTCCCACACCTTACCCATGAAGGCTTGCACGACCTGAATCTCATCGCCGCACAGACTGAGGGCGATGCACAAAGACTGTCCGAACTGTGTGGACGCGCCGTTTCTACGATGGGCAATCTGAAATTCGATATCGAACCACCCGCGAAGATGCTTGAGTTGGGCGCTCACTTGCGTAGATCGTTCGGAGGACGCCCCGTGTTTCTCGCGGCGAGCACGCGAGAAGGCGAAGAAGACATTCTGTTGTCCGCACTGTTAGGCCTCACAAACAAAGATGTACTCACCGTCATCGTTCCACGTCATCCGCAACGTTTCGAAGAAGTAGCGAACCTGATCACACGATATGGCTTAAAGATGCAGCGCCGAAGTGCCAATGAGTCGATATCTACAGATACTCAGGTCGTACTCGGTGACAGCATGGGTGAGATGTTCGCCTACTACGCCGCATGTGATATCGCCTTCATCGGTGGAAGCTTGTTGCCATTCGGCGGGCAGAATCTGATCGAAGCCTGTGCCGTTGGCAAACCCGTACTCATCGGCCCCCACACCTACAATTTCGCGCAAGCTACTGAGCTGGCTGTTGCTAGTGGTGCTGCGCTGCAAATAACTGATGCCACCCAACTGTCGATACAACTCGATCGACTCCTCATCGATAAGATCGCAATTCAAACGATGGGACAGGCAGGATCAAGATTCGTCAGCGAGAATCAGGGCGCTACCAATTTTGCATCAAGGCTCATGGACGAGACGCTCAAGCAAAAGGCATAATCGCTTACATAACCACATACAAGATCACCCCTATGAAAACCCTCCTCATCACCGGCGGTGCCGGTTTCATCGGCTCTGCTGTCGTGCGCCAAATGATCAACGAAACGGACTACAAAGTGGTGAACGTGGATAAGCTCACCTACGCGGGCAATCTGCAATCGCTGGTTTCTGTTTCCAATAATCCGCGTTACAAGTTCGAACAGGTAGATATCTGCGATGCAGCAGAAGTGAACCGTGTGTTTCATGAACATCAGCCGGATGCCATCATGCACTTGGCTGCTGAATCTCATGTTGATCGTTCCATCACTGGCCCTGCGGATTTCATCCAAACCAATATCGTTGGTACCTACACCTTGCTGGAAGCTGCGCGTGCGCACTGGAACAGTTTGCAAGGAGAGCGCAAAGCCGATTTCCGTTTCCACCATATCTCTACCGATGAGGTGTATGGTAGTTTGGGCGATGAAGGTTTCTTCACTGAAGACACAGCCTACGAACCTAACTCGCCTTATTCGGCAAGCAAGGCATCTAGCGATCACTTGGTGCGCGCTTGGCACCACACCTATGGCCTGCCCGTAGTGACGACGAATTGTTCCAACAACTATGGCCCGTATCACTTCCCCGAAAAACTCATCCCACTGGTGATCTTGAATGCGGTGAACGGTAAGCCGCTGCCCATCTACGGTAAGGGCGACAACATCCGTGATTGGTTGTATGTGGACGACCATGCACGTGCGCTGCGCACCGTGTTGGCGACAGGCAAGTTGGGCGAGACCTACAACATCGGCGGCTGGAACGAGAAGACCAACCTTGAAGTAGTGCAAGCCATCTGCACCATCTTGGATGAGCTGCACCCCCAAGGTGCGCCGCACAACAAACTCATCACCTACGTGGCAGACCGCCCCGGCCACGACAAACGCTACGCCATCGATGCCACCAAGATCGCTGACGACCTAGGCTGGAAACCGCAAGAGACCTTCGAGACCGGCCTGCGCAAGACCGTGGCTTGGTATCTGCAGAACAGCGATTGGGTGCAGGGTGTCACCAGTGGCGACTATCAGAAGTGGGTGCAGAAGAACTACGCAGAAAGGAGCAAAGCATGAAAGGCATCATCCTCGCCGGCGGCTCCGGCACGCGCTTGTACCCAGTGACCTTGCCTGTCTCCAAGCAGCTGCTCCCCATCTACGACAAACCGATGATCTACTATCCGCTCACCACGCTCATGCTGGCTGGGATACGCGACATCCTCATCATCTCTACTCCGCAAGATACGCCGCGCTTCGAGCAACTGCTGGGCGACGGCAAGCAGTGGGGCATCAACCTCAGCTATGCGGTACAACCTTCCCCCGATGGTTTAGCGCAAGCCTTCATCATCGGCGAAAAGTTCATCGGTAAAGATAGTTGTGCACTCGTCTTGGGCGACAACATCTTCTACGGTGCTGATCTGGAGTCAAAGTTGCGCGCGGCCGCCAACAAGAACGATGGCGGTACCGTGTTCGCTTATCGCGTCACTGACCCTGAGCGTTACGGTGTGGTTGATTTCGACAATCAAGGTCGCGCGCTCAGCATCGAAGAGAAGCCGAAACAACCAAAGTCGAACTACGCCGTCACTGGTCTCTATTTTTACGACAATTCGGTCGTCGAGATCGCCAAGACCATCAAGCCATCGCATCGCGGTGAGCTAGAGATCACCACCGTCAACCAGATCTATCTGGAACGTAACAAGTTGGACGTGCAAGTGATGGGGCGCGGTAGCGCTTGGTTGGATACGGGGACGCATGATTCTCTACTGGAAGCATCACTCTTCATTCAGACCTTGGAAAAACGCCAAGGCTTGAAGATCGCCTGTCCTGAAGAGATATCCTATCGTCATGACTACATCAGTGCCACCCAGTTGGAGGCGTTGGCTAAGCCACTCGCCAAGAACGGCTATGGCCAATATCTACTCGCAGTCCTACAAGAGAAGATCTGATGCGAGCCCTCCCCACCTCCATTCCTGGTGTGCTCATCATCGAACCTAAAGTGTTCGGCGATGCGCGCGGTTTCTTTTACGAGAGCTTCAATGCCAAACGTTTCGCTGAAGTGACGGGTGTCACTTTGCCCTTCGTGCAAGACAATCACTCTCGCTCTGCGCGCCATGTGTTGCGTGGCTTGCACTATCAGATACAACAACCCCAAGGGAAACTGGTGCGTGCCACGGTGGGGGAGGTGTTGGATGTGGTGGTGGATATACGCAAGAGTTCGCCTACCTTCGGCAAGTCAGAAGCCATAGTGCTCAGCGCAGACAACAAACGCATGTTGTGGGTGCCGCCCGGCTTCGCGCATGGTTTCGTGGTGTTGAGCGAGACGGCAGAGTTCCTCTACAAGACGACGGATTACTACGCGCCTGAATTCGAACGCTCCATCCTGTGGAACGACCCGGCTCTGGGTATCGATTGGAAGTTGAATGGTGCCACGCCACTACTCGCCGCCAAAGATCAGTCTGGTAAATTGCTAAAGGACGCCGAGGTCTTCGAGTGAAGAAGATATTGGTGACAGGCAAGAACGGCCAAGTGGGCTGGGAGTTGCAACGTGCGCTCGCATCATTGGGGCAAATCATTGCGCTAGATTCACAGGGTATGGATCTGTCTGATGTAGATGCCATTCGCCGCAAAGTGCGCGAGGTAGCTCCCGACATCATCGTCAATCCAGCTGCACACACCGCTGTGGACAAAGCGGAATCAGAACCCGATCTCTCCATGGCAATCAACGGCACAGCAGCGGGCGTGTTGGCGGAAGAAGCAAAGAAACTGGATGCACTGCTCATCCACTACTCGACGGATTATGTGTTCAATGGCAGCAAGACTTCCCCTTATGTCGAAACGGATACGCCTGATCCGCAGAGCGTGTACGGAAAGACCAAGCTGGCTGGTGAGCAAGCCATCCAAGCGGTGGGCGGCAAGCATCTGATCCTGCGCACGAGCTGGGTGTACGGCGTGCATGGCGGCAACTTCGTGAAGACCATCCTGCGTCTTGCGAAAGAACGCAGCGAGCTACGCATCGTGGCAGACCAGTACGGCGCGCCGACCTGGGCAAGACTGCTGGCGGAATCAACAGCTCAGATCATTGGGAAATATTCTGAAGAGAAGTCAGGCGTGTATCACCTGACACCGGGCGGACGCACCAACTGGCATCAGTTCGCCGAAGAGATCGTGCGCCTAGCACGACAGTATGACGATGCGCTAAAAGACAAACCCCTCACCATCCATCCCATCGCTACGCACGAATATCCATTGCCCGCGAAACGTCCTGCCAACTCTTCATTATCTACAGAAAAGATCCGCAAGACTTTCGGCTTAGAACTTCCTCAATGGGATGCAGATCTGGCGAAGTGCGTACGCCTGCTCTATGTCAGTGCAAAGCCTTGTTGACTTGGCTTAGGTCGGCTTCTGCCAGACTTCCAACTGCCGCCTTCAAACGCAGATGACTGATGAGGTAGTTGTATTCCGCCTGATACAGATCGCGGCGCGTGGAGTACATCTGTTGTTGTGCGTTGAGCACATCCAAGCTGGTGCGTACGCCGACTTCCTGCCCTAACTTACTTGCCTGCAACAAGCTCTCGCTAGACTTCAACGCTTGCTGCAACGCTTGCACTTGAGCGATGCCACTCACCACACCGAGATACGCCTGACGTGTCTGCAACTCTACGTTACGACGTGCGTTCTCTAGTTCTTGTTTAGCCTTGTCGTGATTGGCTTCAGCTTCACGCCATTTGGATTGTGTGGCACCGCCTGCGAATAATGGCATATTCAGTTGCAAACCGACGGAAGTGCTCTTGGTATCTCCGCAAGTGAAGCTACACCCCGTACTGTTCGAGTAGCTACCCACCGCATCCAATGTGGGTAGATGACCACCGCGATTCTTTGCAACTTCTTGCTCTGCCAATGCCTCGGCTGCCTGCGCCATCACGATCTGGTAGTTGCCCTGTTGAGCATCAGTCACCCATTTCTGCGCATCCGCAGGATTCGGCGATTCGAGCTTGAAGCCCTCACCCAATGTGTTCAGTTCTTTGACGTCCGCATTCACTAACTGTTGCAAGGTGCGCTTCTTGATCTCTAGATTGTTCGCCGCTGCGATCTCTTGTGCCACGACCAAGTCGTAACGCGCTTGCGCCTCATGCGTATCGGTGATGGTCGCCGTACCCACCTCGAAATTACGCTTGGCTTGTTCCAACTGCTGCGAGATCGCCGTCTTCTGGGCGTTGGTCAACTGCACGGTGTCTTGTGCGATGAGCACGTCGAAATAGGTCTGCGCACTGCGCAGGATCACGTCCTGCTCGGCCAGCTTGAACTGCGCTTCCGAGATGGCCACTTGCAAGTCGGCTTGTTGGTAGGTCGCCCAATTCTGCTCACGGAACAAGGGTTGTACCACACTCACAGCATAGCCGTGGCTGTTGTATTTCTTTGTCAGCAAAGGAGAGTTCAGGTCGTTGTAAGTGGTATTGGCGCTCAGATTCACACTAGGCAACAATAAAGAACGACCTTGAGTCAGCTTCTCTTGGCCTGCTTGTTGTGCGGCACGTGCTGCAGCGAACACCGCATCCTGTCCTTGCGCTGCTTGATAGATCTCGATCAGATCGGCCGCTTGTGCCGATGCTTGTATACCTAGCGCCAACAGCACGCTCACGCTCAATCTTGAGAATTTCATTGGATGCTCCAATATTAGAATTCGCTAATATTACATGGAGTCGACAACTGAGACAAGCCGACCCTGCAAAACTTGTGAATGAGTTAGATCAGAATACGAAACGCTGCGGCTGTGTCGCATTCTGCAACGGCGCCACGGCTGTTTCGAACAACACCTTAGTCTCGAAGCGATCAGCTGCGACACGCGTGATCAGTTGCGCTTGCATGGCGGGGGCATCTCCCACGATAGCGAACAAGCGACCACCGACTTTCAGTTGGTTCTTGTATGCCTCTGGGATCATCGGCACTGAGCCCGTGAGCGCGATAGCGTCGTATTCAGCTTCACCCCATTGATTGGCCGCATCACCGATCTGCAACGTCACATTGCCGATATGATGCGTCGCGAGATTGCGCGCAGCGAGGGCACTCAATTCTGGCACGATCTCGACGCTGGTCACTTGCCCAGCCAGTCTTGCCAACAAGGCGGTCAGATGTCCGCTGCCCGTACCCACTTCCAGCACGCTGTCCGTCGGTTGCAGATCCAATGCCTGCAAAGCACGCGCCTCGATCTTGGGTTGCCACATAGAGACACCGTGGCCCAAAGGCACGTCGATATCCATGAAAGCAAGGGCTTTACTCTCAGCAGGAACGAATTGTTCGCGACGCACCAACTTCAGCAGATCCAGTACTTTCGGGTCGAGCACATCCCATGGGCGAATCTGTTGCTCGATCATATTGAAGCGCAATTGTTCCAAGTTCATCTCTTCTCTCCTTGTTCCTGTATACATCTTCTGCTGGTGCGATTCGGGGCAGTATAACAACAGCCCTGAATCGCCTCAACCGCCGAATTCCTTAAACTTCAACTTACTTGCCCGACCGCCAAGCCACGCAGCTTGTCCACCTTGCTCTTTAACCAAACGATGAAATCGTCCACATAGGTATAGACGACGGGGATGACCAATAGACTAAGGAAGGTGGAAGTGATCAGGCCACCGATGACCACGATCGCCATGGGTGAGCGGAAACTGCCATCGCCCAAGCCCATATCCATCGCCACGGGCAACATACCCGCCGCCATCGCCAAGGTCGTCATCACGATGGGGCGCACGCGCTTCTTACACGCATCCAGCAACGCCTCGGAGCGGTTCATACCTCGATCCCTGCGTGACACGATGGCGTATTCCACCAGCAAGATGGAGTTCTTGGTCGCGATGCCCATCAGCATGATGATGCCGATCATGGATGGCATCGAGATGGCGCTATTGGTCAAGAACAGCGCAAGGAAAGCGCCGGGGATGGACAAGATGAGCGCCCACAGGATGGTCGCGGGCTGCATGAAGTCCTTGAACAGCAACACCAGCACGATATAGATACACATCACCCCAGTGAACATCGCGATACCGAAGCTAGCGAACAACTCCTGCATGGCCTCCGCATCACCGATCGGCGCGATCTGCACACCGCTTGGCATGTTCTTGACGGAAGGTAGCGCGAGCGCCGCTTCCTGTACCTTACCCATCGGCTGTCCCGCTAACTCCACATCGAAGGTGATGTTGCGCTGGCGATCATAACGGTCGATCTGCGCCGGTCCACTCTCGATACTCAAGGTCGCCACGTTGCCCAACATCACCGGGCCACGTGAACCTGGCACCACAAGGCGCGACAACAAGTCGATGTTCTGGCGTGAGTCGTCTTGCAGCTTGACTACGATGGGTATTTGACGCTCAGGTAGATTGAGCTTGGCCAAAGACTGGTCGTAATCGCCATTGGTCGCCACGCGCAAGGTCTCCGCAATGGATGCCGAGGTCACGCCGAGGTCAGCTGCTTTGGCGAAATCAGGACGCACCACCACCTCAGGACGCAAGATGCTGGAGTTCGACACCACGTTGCCGATACCGGGAATGGTGCGCAATTCCTGTCCGACTTTGAGCGCGGTCTCTTCCAACAATTTCCCGTTCTCGCTGGTCAACACCAACTGATATTTGTCGGCAGAAGAGCCCAAGCCCACTTTGGTGCGCACGCCGGGCAATTCCATCAATGAGTCGCGCAATTCCGTTTCGATGATCTGCTTCTTCGGGCGCTCGTCACGTTCTTTGAGCTGGATGGACAAGGTCGCCTTGCGAGCCTCAGCCGCACCTGTAGGCTCAAACGCATTACCACCCGCAGCGCCGCCGCCGATAGCCGTGTAGACCAAGATCACATTGGGATTACGCTCGACGATCTCACGTGCACGTTCAGCCATGGCGTAGGTCTGCTCGAACTTACTACCCGGCGGTAGCGTGA
>JAVBYP010000092.1 GCA_030823965.1 Sideroxydans sp. | reverse complement strand
GTACCCATCATCGGACGTTTGCCTCTATCCCGATCACCACCACAGCCGAACACACAGATGAGTTTGCCGCCGGACGCTGCTGTCACTTCGCGCAAAGTGACCAGCACCTTCTCCAAAGCATCAGGTGTGTGTGCGTAATCGACAACGACGGCGGGTGCATCTTTACCACCCAAGGTCTGCATGCGTCCCGCAACGGCTTTTTGCAGGCTCAATTCGCGCACCGCATCTTCCATCGTCACCTTGCTCACCAACAGCACCGCCAATGCACCCAGCAGATTGGAAGCGTTGAAGCGCCCAATGAGTTTGCTATGCAGCTCCGCTCCACCCCAGCTGGTATGCAGTTTCAAATCGAGTCCATGCGCATCCATCTGCGTCACATTGCCATACACCATGCGGATGCCGAGACGCTCGGCCAGTTGCAATGACTCGTCGCTCAATCCGTAACCGACCACCTCTACACTTGTGTCTTTCAGCGATCCAGCCAACTCGGCACCAAAGGCATCATCCAGATTCAGCACAACATGTTTGAGTGACGCCCAATCGAACAAACGGCGTTTCGCAGCAGCATAACTCTGCATATCGCCGTGATAGTCGAGATGGTCGCGTGTGAGATTAGTGAGCAGTGCCACGTCGTAATGCACACCGTTGACGCGACCTTGCGTGAGCGCATGCGACGACACTTCCATCACCGTCGCTTGCGCACCCTGCCCCACGAACTCACTCAGCAATCCATGCAACACCAGCGCATCGGGCGTGGTGTTGACCGTTGTTTGCAATGCGCCCATGAAACCATTACCCAAGGTACCGAGCATGGCGCATTTGCGCTCCACTCCGCTGAAGGCCTTCGCAAGCCAATGACTGATGGAGGTCTTGCCGTTAGTGCCGGTGACACCGACCATCCAAAGTTTTTTCGAAGGCTGACCATACACGTGATCGGCGATGACACCCGCTTGATGACGCAGGTCATACACAGCGAGATTCGGTATCTGCCACTCCTCGTTCCATTTGAAATCGTGTGCATCCCAGATGACAGCATTCGCGCCGTTAGCGATGGCTTGGGCGATGAAGCGACGGCCATCGGCGTGCGTGCCGGGGTAAGCAACGAAAGTGTCACCCGCTTGCACTGCGCGACTATCGGATACCAAGCGTGTGATGACCACACCTAATCTCTTCAACTCATCGAGATGGAATGTACTCATACGTCTTCCTCAATGATCGCCGCATCCGGCGCGACGATGACGTTATCTAGTGGCGCGTCGTAGGGAACGTCGAGCACACGTAATGAAGCACCCATCACACTGCTGAATGCAGGTGCAGCCACTTGTCCACCGAAGTGTTCTTTGCTGCCCGGATCATCCACCATCACTGCCACAATCAAACGCGGATCGGATGCAGGGGCCATTCCTACGAAGGACGCGACATATTTATTCACGTAGCGACCGTTCTGTAACTTGTGTGCCGTGCCGGTCTTGCCTGCCACGCGATAACCTGCGACCTGTGCGAGAGGCGCCGTCCCACCGGGCCCGACCACCATCTCCAACATGACGCGTACCGCACCGGCTGTCTCATCTGAATAGATCTTGCTTCCGATGACAGGAGTGTCTTGCTTGAGCATGGTGACTGGCTTCAACTCACCATTGTTGGCGAAGGCGGTGTAGGCGCGCGCCAGTTGCAACAGGTTCACCGAGATCCCATTGCCGTATGACATCGTCGCCTGCTCGATAGGACGCCATGTCTTGAAGTCGCGCAGGCGTCCTGTCGCTTCGCCAGGGAACTCACTGCCCGTGGCCGCGCCGAATCCGTTCTCACTCAAACTGCTCCAAAAATCTTGCGGCGATAAAGACAAGGCCATCTTGGCAGCACCGACGTTGCTGGACTTCTGGATGACCTGCGCCACACTCAACATATGCTCTGGATGCGTGTCGTGAATGGTGCGACCACCGATGGTCAACTTGCCGTTCTCCGTATTCACCATCGTCGTTGATTTGAACTTACCAGACTCCAACACCGCCGCTGCTGTGAACGGTTTCATGGTCGAGCCGGGCTCGAACAAGTCAGTGACCGCGCGGTTACGCAAGAGACTTAACGCAGGGCGCACACGATTGTTAGGGTTGAATGTAGGCCAGTTCGCCAGCGCCAACACCTCGCCCGTCTTGGCATCCAACACGACGATAGAGCCTGCTTTGGCTTGGTGTTTCTCGACGGCCTGCTGTATCTCGCGGAACGCGATGGATTGGATCTTGCTATCGATACTGAGTGCGACATCGCCGCCTTCTTTAGGCGCACGCAGACTAGCGACATCCTCAACGATATGACCGCGACGATCTTTGATGACCTGCTGGCTACCCACTTTGCCACCGAGCTTCGCCTGATGCACAAGCTCGATACCCTCGCGCCCGTTGTCATCCACATCGGTGAAGCCGAGCAGGTGTGAGGTAACCTCACCTGCTGGGTAGTAGCGACGATATTCGCGTTTCAAGGAGATGCCGGGGATGCCAAGTCGTACGACTTGTTGCGCCTGCTCGGGCGGCAACTGACGCTTGAGATAGACGAACTCTTTGGAGGTGTTGAACAAGCGTTCTTTGAGGTCGCTCTCGGTCATGCCGATGATGCGCGCCAGTTGCTGCACTTGCTTGGGTGAGGCTTCCACATCAGGCGGGCTGGCCCACACGGTCTCTGCGGGGGTACTGATGGCTAAGGGCTCACCGTTACGGTCAGTGATCATGCCGCGATGAGCAGGCACTTCGATCACGCGGCCATAGCGCGCATCACCCTTTTGTTGCAGGAAGTCGTTATTGATACCTTGCAGGTATACCGCACGCACCAACAGACCCGACATGCCTACAAGCAATAACAAGAACAACACGCGCGAACGCCATGCAGGTAGTGCTTGTTGTGCCGAGGTCTGTGGTAGATGGGCGTAGTTCATTGCTGCCCCACCATGCCGGAGTTGACGCGGATGTAGCGGATCTCATCGCTGGGCGGCATGCGCATCTGCAATTGCTGACGAGCGAGTCTTTCCACGCGTGCGGGCATCGCCAACGTACTCTGCTCGATCTGCAACTTACCCCACTCGACTTCCATCTGTTGCGCCAGTTCTTTCTCGTTTTGCAGTTCCACAAACAACTTGCGCGCTTTGTGTTGAGAGGTAACAACACCTAACGCGCAAGCGATAGTCACAAAAAGGAGGAAGGCGTTGAATCTAGCCATCCAATCGCTCCGCCACTCTTAAAACTGCGCTGCGTGCACGCGGATTCGCCGCTAATTCTTGCTCTGATGCGTATATGGGCTTGCCCACCAACTTCACTTTTCCCTGCGGCACATCTGCTGCGCGGATAGGCACGCTCTTCGGCAACTTGTCACCCTGCGCCATGTCGCGCATGAACTGCTTCACCATGCGGTCTTCTAGCGAGTGGAAACTGATCACCGACATGCGTCCGCCTACCTTCAGCTCATCGATACACTGCGGCAACACGTTCTCGAGCTCTTCGAGTTCGCGGTTGATATAAATCCGTATAGCTTGAAAGGTACGCGTAGCCGGATTCTTGCCGGGTTCGCGGGTATGCACCGTCTTCCCAACGATATCGGTGAGTTGTTTCGTTGTGTCGATCGCGTGCTCTTGGCGCGCAGCAACAATCGCCCTTGCAACCTGCCTAGCAAACCGTTCTTCGCCGTAATCACGTATCACCTCCGTCAGTTCGCCTTCGTCCGCTACCGCCAACCATTCAGCCGCCGTCCGCCCGCGACTGGTATCCATACGCATATCCAGTGGTGCATCGAAGCGAAAACTGAAACCGCGCTGCGCGTCGTCCAATTGCGGCGACGACACCCCCAAGTCCAGCAACACACCATCCACCTTGCCCACACCCGATTCGCGCAGCTTCTCGCTCAGATGTTCGAAGCCGCTATGCACCATGTGAAAGCGCGCATCCTGTATCGCTTGCCCTGCCGCGATCGCCATCGGGTCTTTATCGAATGCGATCAAGCGACCCGACGCACCCAGCTTGCTCAATATCAAACGACTGTGTCCGCCACGCCCGAAAGTACCATCCACATAGACGCCATCAGGTTTCACCTGCAAGGCATCGACTGCTTCGTTCAATAAGACGGTCGCGTGAACCAGACTCTGGCTCACAACGTGAAGCCCTCCAACTCTGGAGGCAGATCATCAGTGGAAAAGCCGGACATCTTTTCGTACTGCGCTTGCCAACGCGCCTCGTCCCACAATTCGAATTTATTGCCCTGACCAACCAGCATCACGCGTTTGTCCAGCTTGGCGTAATCGCGCAGAGTGGCCGAGATGAGTACGCGCCCAGCGGCATCCATCACCACATCTTCGGCGTGGCCGACGAGGAAGCGTTGCAAGGCACGGATCTTTGGATTGAAAGCGGAGAGCTGCATCAGCTTCTCGCGGATGGGTTGCCACTCAGGTTGCGGATACATCAACAGACAGCCGTCCGCATCGGCGGTCAGCACCAACTGACCCGCACAATGCGCCAGCAGCATGTCGCGATACCGAGTCGGAATCGTCAACCTGCCCTTGCCATCGATGTTGAACTGCGTCGCCCCTTGGAACATAGAACCCCTTTAACTCCCCATTTATTCCCACTTATCACCACTAGTTCCCACTATATTGAAAATATATGGGTGGGTCAAGCAAGAAATCAGGAATTTTCTTTACGGTACAAGGAGTTAGCGAAGGAAGTTAACGCAAAACAAATATGCTTAAAAAGCAATGGATTGCACAAACAAGCTAAAGTTGTTTGTGATGGAAGGCCTATATATTCTTGGAGATTTGCAACTAAAGGAAAAATCGAGAGTTCACACTTGCACTAGCTTGGCCCTCGATAAGCCGCCCACTTCTTAGAGCTTTCCAAACTGGCGATCTTGTCTTCGGCGCGAATGCCGAAACGGTTGGGGAATTGCCCTTCTAGCCATTTCACGATGGGCATGAGCTCTTGCCGCTCGGAAGCAGTGGTTGATTCATCCATCTCGAACACGCCCAAACCTTGCTCGACAGCATGCAAGTAGTTATCTGAATCGCTGATGCTAGTGAGGAAAGGTAGCTTGAGCGAAGTGAGGAAGCGTTCTAGCGCAGCGTAGTTATTGGATGAACGCATGCGCACGCGGTTGGCGACGACGGCGATCTTGGCTTTGGAGGTGTGCGCACCACCCACCAGGAACAGGTCTTTGATGAAGTCGGCCGTAGCGCGGATATCGATGGGTGAAGGCGCGACGGGAATGACGATGAAGTTGGCTTTGCGCACTAACTCTTTCAGCAACAAGCCCGATGCACCCGCTGGTGCATCCAGTATCTGCACCTCGGTATCGAGCGGGACCCAGCCTTGTTTGCTGTGCAACACCACATTACCTTTGGCAGGTGCGGCGTTCGCACCATGAATGCTGTGCTGTGTCATTGGACGCGCTTGTAGCCAATGTAGACTGGAGCCTTGCGGGTCGTAGTCCATGATGGCGGTGCGCATCTTTTTACTGGCGTAATAGCTGGCGAGGTTGGTGGTCAGCGTGGTCTTGCCTGATCCGCCTTTGGAATTGATCACCAGTATCGTCAGCACGTCTTCTCCTTAGTTTGTCTTTTAAGTCGAACCTAGGTTCTTCACACCCGCCCATTGTCGCCGACTGACAGGCAGTGTCTCAGATATTCCTTTGAGCTTGACCAGCCAACCGCTCTCTCCTTCGTCGCCACCTTTTTCAAATCCAGCGATGGCCGCTTTGGCGACGAGGCAACTACGGTGGATGCGAGCGAAGCGTATGGAGAACTCGCGCTCCATCGCGGTGAGGGATTCTTCGACAAGGTATTCGCGTTCTGCTGTACGCACGGTGACGTATTTCATCTCAGCACGCAGATACAACACCTCTTCGATAGGCACAAGGATGACTTTACCGCGCTCATGTACCGAGAGGTGGGTACGCGCTTCGGGCATGAGTTCCTGCAACACTTCGGTGCGGATAGGAACGGCATCGCGCGCGCGCGACAAGGCCTCGAACAAGCGACCTAGCCGAATCGGTTTGAGCAGATAGTCGATGGCTCGCTGTTCGAAAGCTTGCACGGCGTAGGTATCGTAGGCCGTGGTAAAGATGATGACGGGCGGCTGTTCGAGCTTGTTCAGGTGGCGCGCCAGTTCGATACCCGTCATCTGCGGCATTCGAATGTCCATCAGCACGACTTCCGCATGTACCTCGGCAAGTTTGTCCAAGGCTTCTTGGCCATTGCTCGCCTCACCCACCACCTGCAGAGAGAGTTGCACATCACAATCGGCTAGCAGATCTTTCAAGCGAGCACGCGCAGGCGCTTCGTCATCGACGATGAAGATGCTCAAAGGCAGGATAACGGCGTCGTTACTCATAGCGTCTCCGTCACATAGGGGATGAGGATATGCACACTGTAATAGCCTACGTCACGTTCTACTTGGTAATCTGCTTCCACATCAAACAGCAGTGACAGCCTCTCACGGATGTTGGAGAGTGCCATCTTATGGCCTGCGTCATGCGGCTTGCCTGTGGGCGATACGGGATTACCGACTTGCAGATGCAGCTCTTTGTCTTCGCGATAGATACGCACCTCGATCACGCCACCATCCGTCAACGGTTCGATGCCGTGATACACCGCGTTCTCCAGCAGGGGCTGCAACACCAGTGGCGGGATGAGTGCGTCGTGCGGCATCTTGTCAGTATTCCATTGCACTTGCAGGCGTTCACCTAGGCGTAGCTGTTCCAGCGCCAGATATTGACGCGCCAGTGCTATCTCTTTGCTCAACTCGACCAATTCGTGCGGTTCGCTCATCGCCATGCGGAACAAATCAGACATATCTTCCAGCGCGGTCTCCGCGCGCTTAGGGTCGGCGCGCACGATAGCGAGTACGGCGTTGATGCTATTGAACAGGAAGTGGGGGCGGATACGCGCTTGCAGGGCTTGTAAGCGCGCAGCTTGCCTAGCTGGAGATAACGCCAAGGCGCGCCAGCGGAAGTAGCTCAACAACAGCAGAATGACGATGGCACTTTCCAGTATGTGACGAATGTAGCGGAACGAGCCGACATCACTTAGAGAGGCGAACAGCTCACCGCCCATGACATCCAACCCGAAGGTTACCAAGGCGATGAGTACAACGATGACAGCGGTGGCTTGCCAATAGGGCAATTTGGCAAGCAAGGGGGCAAGTGCATATAACAAGAGCAAAGAGGTGAGTAACACGGGTTGCAACAAGGCCGAACCATAGAGCAACTGCTGCAATAGGTCAGAGAAAGTATCGGCTTGGGTGAGCGCCACGAACAGCGCGATGGCGTTCACCAACAGGATGGCGCGCAACACGGTTCCCAGATTACGGAAGTTGGGCAGCAACGTGGGCGTAATGATTTGATTTATACTGCGCGACTCCGGCATAGATTCCTCTCAAGTGCCGCTCATTCTGGACAAGACATGGCTACGATGCAAGACAATCAAACATGGTCGGGACGTTTCAACGAGCCCGTGGCTGAACTGGTGAAGCGTTATACCGCTTCAGTGGATTTCGACAAACGCTTGGCGTTGTTCGACATCCAAGGTTCATTGGCTCACGCACAGATGCTCGCCCACTGCGACATCATCAGCGCACAAGACCTGAAAGACATCCAGCGCGGCTTGGCGCAGATCGAGAACGAGGTCATCAACAGTGAATTCGTGTGGCAACTCGATCTGGAAGACGTGCATCTGAACATCGAGAAGCGCCTCACCACTTTGGTCGGTGATGCAGGCAAGCGCCTGCACACAGGCCGTTCACGTAACGACCAAGTAGCGACCGACATCCGCCTGTATCTGCGCAGCTCCATCGACGACATCATCGCTTTGCTCAAAGCCTTGCAAACTTCGTTGCTCGACTTGGCACAACCGCATACGCATACCATCATGCCCGGCTTCACCCACCTGCAAGTGGCGCAACCGGTCAGCTTCGCGCATCACCTGATGGCTTACTTCGAGATGTGCCAGCGCGATGTGGAGCGCTTCAACGATGCACGCCGCCGTGTGAATCGTCTGCCCTTAGGTGCAGCTGCGTTGGCAGGTACTAGCTATCCGATCAATCGTGAATTGGTGGCGGAGATATTGGGCTTTGAGTCCGTGTGCCAGAACTCATTGGATGCTGTGTCCGACCGCGACTTCGCCATCGAATTCACCGCTGCTTCTGCGCTGACGATGACACATCTGTCACGCCTGTCGGAAGAGTTGATCTTGTGGATGAGCCCTCGCTTCGGGTTCATCGACATCGCGGATCGCTTCTGCACCGGCTCGTCCATCATGCCGCAGAAGAAGAATCCCGATGTGCCAGAACTCGTGCGCGGCAAGACAGGTCGTGTGAACGGCAATCTGGTCGCACTGCTCACCTTGATGAAAGGTCAGCCGCTGGCCTACAACAAAGATAACCAAGAAGACAAAGAGCCGCTGTTCGATACGGTGGATACGCTGACGATGACCTTGCGCATCTACGCCGACATGATGCGCGGTATCACGGTGAAGCCGGATGCGATGCGCAGCGCGGCATTGCAGGGTTACGCAACAGCAACTGATCTGGCTGACTATCTAGTGAAGAAGGGCTTACCCTTCCGTGATGCACACGAGGCCGTTGCCTTGGCGGTGCGTTTCGCTGAACAACGTAAAGTGGATTTGGCAGAGCTAAAACTGGAAGAGTTGCAACAGTTCTCCCCGCTCATCACGAACGACATCTACGCTGTGCTGACGCTGGAAGGTTCACTTGCTGCACGCAACCACACGGGCGGGACAGCGCCACAACAGGTAAAAGCTGCAATCGCTCGCGCACGCAAACACCTCACCGCCTAGATCGCAGGCAAAAAAATGGGCCATCTTGCGACGGCCCAGAATAGGAGGAGAGTATGAAAGATCGAGTTGGTTACAACTCAAAGCTCACAACTCAGGGGCAATTGTAGGAGTCTGAATCCGCTTTGCATATATGCCAAACGGCCTATACCTAGGTCTATATCTCCCCAAAGCTCATCTATATCTTATTGCTTAACTCATTGATTTATTTTGAATCCGGCAATTTACCGCCTGTGACTCGCTCTATACCCGCTAAATCTTTTTCAGAAAACACCTCTACAAAACCGCGCTGAGTCAGCAGATCGCGCACCGATCCGGCCTGGTCGTAGCCATGCTCCAACAACAGCCAACCATTCGCAGTGAGGTATTGCGGCGCAGCACTGACGATGCGGCGGATATCGTCCAAACCATCCGCCCCAGAAGCCAGCGCAGAGAGCGGCTCAAAGCGCAGGTCACCTTGTGAGAGATGGATGTCGCCAGATGAGATGTAGGGCGGATTGGAAACAATTAGATCGAAGCGCTGACCATTGAGTGCGGAGAACCAATCGCTTCGAATGAAACTTACATTGGGAATCTTTAATCGTTGAGCATTTTCAATAGCGACTGCCAAGGCATCCTGCGAAACATCCACGGCAACCACTTCGGTATTCGGCTTGTGCTTTGCGATAGCGAGCGCAATGGCACCACTTCCAGTCCCCATATCCAACACGCGGTAGGGCTGAGTGTGCGGAATTCGATTCAATGCAAGTTCAACGATCAATTCGGTATCTGGTCTTGGGATGAGCGTAGCTGGTGTGACCTTGAGATTCATACCGAAGAACTCGCGCTCACCCAGTAGATGCGCGATAGGCTCGCCGCGCAAACGGCGTTGCAGCAACGCATCAAAGGCATCTCGCTGAACCTCGCTCAACGTCTGCTCTGGGTGCGCCAACAGATAAACACGCGGTACGCTCAACACATGTTGCAGCAGGCATTGTGCTTCGATACGGGAGGCAGTTGGATCGAGGGCGAGTATGTCGCCTATGCTCGTTATCGCCTCGCGCAGTGTGTCGGCGATGTTACGCACGACATCAACCCTCTTGTGCCAGCGCAGCCAATTGCTCGGCTTGATACTCGGACATCAAGGCGTTAGTCAGTTCGCTGATGTCACCATCCATGATGTGGTCCATCTTGTACAGCGTGAGGTTGATGCGGTGGTCGGTGACACGACCTTGGGGGAAGTTGTAGGTGCGGATGCGTTCTGAACGGTCGCCACTGCCCACCAGTGATTTACGTTCGGCGGCGACTTTGCTGTGTGCGTCTTTTTCTTGCTTATCTTTGATGCGCGCAGCCAGCACACGCAAGGCTTGCGCCTTGTTCTGGTGTTGCGATCGACCATCCTGACATTCAACGACCGTACCTGTAGGGAGGTGCGTGATACGCACGGCAGAGTCGGTCTTATTGATGTGCTGACCACCCGCACCAGAAGCGCGGAAGGTGTCGATACGTAGGTCAGCGGGATTGAGCTCCACTTCACCGACCTCATCCGCCTCCGGCAAAATGGCGACTGTACAAGCCGAGGTATGGATGCGGCCTTGTGTCTCGGTGGCGGGAACGCGTTGTACGCGATGCGCACCCGACTCGAACTTCAATACAGAGTAAGCACCTTGGCCGATGATGCGCGCGATGACCTCTTTGTAGCCACCCATCTCGCCCAAGCTCTCGGAGATGATCTCGACCTGCCAGCGCCTGCGTTCGGCAAAACGCACGTACATACGGAAGATGTCGCCCGCGAAGATGGCCGCTTCGTCGCCGCCCGTGCCTGCGCGGACTTCGAGGAACACGTTGCGGTCGTCGTTGGGGTCTTTAGGTAACAACAATTTTTGCAATTCGGCCGCTAGCTGCTCCTGACGCTCACGCCCCGCCTTCACTTCGGCATCAGCGAACTCACGCATGTCTGGATCGCTGGCCATCTCCAATGCGGTAGCGATGTCCGCCTCGCAGGATTGGTAGGCGTGGTAAAGCTCGACGACTGGCTCGATCTCAGCGCGTTCACGGTTGAGTTTGCGAAAAGCTTCCATGTCACGCGTGGCTTCTTCAGTGCTCAATAGGCGCGTGACTTCATCCAGACGCTCGGCGAGGTTCGCGAGCTTGGTGGCGATGCTGGGTTTCATTCTGTGTCGTGCAGACGATAGAGGCGATGCACTGTATCGAGCATGCCTTCACGTTCGGCGGAAGTCGCTTGGTTCAACGCTTGGGTTGGGGCGTGTAGGAATTTATTGGTCAGGGCGCTGCTCAGGCTCTCCAATACCTTTTCGGCATTCTCACCTTTTGCCAGTGCGCGCAACGCCTTCTCCATCTCGGCACGACGTTGACGCTCGGCATGGTCCCGCAGGGCACGGATGGTCGGCACGACACCGCGCGATTCCATCCAATGTACGAAATCGCTCACGCCAGAATCGATGATGACTTCGGCTTCCTTCACCGCACCTTGGCGTGCATCCAAACCATCGCGCACGACTTCGGACAGATCATCCACGGTGTACAAGAACACGTCATCCAATTCAGAAACTTCGGCTTCCACATCGCGAGGGACGGCCAGATCAACAATGAACAACGGACGATGTTTGCGTGCCTTGAGCGCACGTTCGACCATGCCTTTACCCAAGATAGGCAAGGTGCTGGCGGTACAGGTGACGATGATGTCGTGTTGCGCCAATTGCTCTGGTAATTCGTTCAATGTGACTGCGTGTCCATTGATACGACGCGCCAAGGTCTGAGCACGTTCCAGCGTGCGGTTGGCAACGGTGATCTGCTTGGGATTGCGCGCCGCGAAATGGACCGCGTTGAGTTCGATCATCTCGCCCGCACCGATGAACAGCACGCGCTGGTCTGCGATGGAAGGATAGATACGCTCAGCCAATTTGACTGCAGCAGCAGCCATAGAAACCAGATTCGCGCCTATCTCTGTCTGCGTGCGCACATCTTTAGCGACCGAGAAGGTGCGCTGGAATAATTTGTGTAGCAAGAAACCCATCGTGCCCGCTTGCTCTGCCTGACGTACGGCTTGTTTCATCTGCCCCAAGATCTGCGGCTCGCCCAACACCATGGAATCCAAACCACTGGCGACTCGAAAGGCATGCTTCACTGCTTGCTCTTGTGGAAGGCGATAGATGTATGGCTCTATGTCGTTAGCGGCCAGATGATGGTAGGACGCCAACCAGTTGATAGCTTGCGTCGGCTCGTGGGTACTGCAATACACCTCGGTGCGATTGCAAGTGGACAGGATGGTGGCTTCTTTGGCTGCGCCATTCCCGATGAGGTCACGCAAAGCGACATCCATCGTCTCGACATTGAACGCGATCTGCTCGCGCACGGCTAAGGGCGCGGTCTGATGGTTGATGCCAAATGTGAATAACTGCATGGGAGTCCGCTATCCGGATGATTCGGGGGCGGGATTATAGAGGTTGGGGCGGCTTTCTGCCAGCCGCCCCAACCTCTATAGGACTACTTAGTGGCTTGCAATTGCGCCAGCGCCGCTTCGGCATCTGCACGCAAGTTACTATCGGGGTGGTTCTTGATGAAATCACTGAATGCAGTCTGTGCATCTGCGGTCTTCCCAGCGTCGACCAGGGTGATGGCTTTCTTGAATGCGCCCAATTCGTCCGAATCGATCGACTCAGGCTTGTTCTCACCTTTCCAATAGACATCATCTGCGTCTGCCAAGGAGCCGCGCACACCACCTGCGGCAGTCGTCGTGCTCAATTTCTTCTTGGGAGTCATTGCCTCGATCTTCTTGCGCAAACGGTCCCACAATGACGGTTCCGTCGAAACACCAGCCGCGTAGCTTGGTGTAGCCAAGATCACGCCCAACAATACGAACAATGCGATCAATCTCTTCATGATGTTTCTCCTTGTTTAATTTGAAGCTGGCACTCCGACTCAAAGCGCATTCAATAGTTCCATCCCGAGTGCACGATACTGCTCTTTCACCTTAGGATCCAATCTTTGCGCCTTCACAAACGCTGCCTTGGCCTTTTTGGTATCGCCAGTCCTAGTGTAAGAGCGCGCCAGATTGACCCAGATCTGAGCATCATCTGGGCTTGCTGCAGTGGCTGCCAGATATGCCTTCTGCGCTTCGGCATACTTGTCGTCGATCATGAATAGATTGCCACGATTGTTCATCGCCGCCGAATTCTTACGATCTAAGCTGATGACCTTGTCAAAGTATTTCATCGCCTCTTGGCGATCTCCCAACTTGGCCAAAGTGATACCCATTTGCTGATTCGCCTCTACGTCTGAAGGATTCGCTTGCAAGACCTCAAGGTGACGACGTGTCTTGGTTTGCGAACTGATCTTCAACACAGACATATTGTCATTTGGGAACTTCTTATCGATGGCAGCACGCGTCAACCCGCTTGGCTTCCAATCCGAATCGGGAAGGCTGGCTGGTTTGAAAGTCTCCCACGCCTTATTCACATCAAGGATGGTCAGTCCTTTGTCCTTGAATTTGTAATACGTGGCACTACCGTTCTCCCATGCCTTGATGAACGAGTTACCCACCAACGTGGTTTCCACAGGTATCCACAGTATGTCTTCGTAGATGACGTAGAGATTGTTCATGGTATATCCATCATCATCTGCAGGGATTCCAGTGGAGAACATCATGAACATGTGCCCAGGTACTTCGATCACTCTTGTGGCGACGCCCATACTTTCCAGACCGGCGGAATAGACCGCCACCAAGTCATCGCAGTCGCCCGACTTACGCTCCAAGGTCTCGCGCGGGAACTGAATGTAATCGACCGTGTGCGCCTTGCCTGCCGAAACTTGGTATGGGTTACTCGGGTCCTGTATGTAGGTCAGTCCAAACACGCCAAGAGCATCGAACAATGCCGCAGCCAAACGCGCCTCATCCTTAGTTTCCTTGAATTCACTCACCACCATGCGCGCAAGGTTGAGGACAGGCGGATCTTTTGGCGTAACGAACGACGCAAAACGCTCCCGTTCATCCCAAGTCAGGCGGTGCTTGTCGTACACATTGACGGTGGCGCTACGATTGAACGAGACGCGCTTGCCATTCTCAAAGAAACTCGCTTCGATCTCCGCTTGAACGGCACTATCTTCGGTCACTGTGAGGATGCTGTTGTTAAACACCGCCTTGAGCACCAATTCTTCACTTTGCCCTGGAAGCAACTTGGCGATCTTCGCCTCAGTCGAATAATCCATGAAGTTCTTCAATACGAAACTGACACGGATCTTCTCCATCGGCTTGTCCGTATTGTTGGTCAGCTTGATACTGCCTATACCGTTCTTCTCGTACAACTTGTAAGAGTTAGAGAAGATGTCGCTCAATTTGATGACTTCGATGTCGAGTGGCGGACGATTGAATACCAGCGTAGTCGCTTCAACAGCCACCTTCTCTGATTCCGTCCCATCGGTACTCAACACGCTGACGTAGTAAGCGTACTTCGTCTCAGGGAGCAGCGCGTCTTTGATGAACTCTGGTTGTGCCACTTCGCCGATCTTGACGAAGTTATCGCCTTCTTTTTGATAGATGCGATATGCCGCGAAGTACTGCGGATCGACTGCACCCCAAGTCAGCTTGACTTGCCAAGGTGTCGTTTCCGCGTTGACAGCAGGAAGTGGTTTGGGAACGAACTTCTCAGAGACTGCATTCGCCGCAAGGCTGGTCTCCCCCTCATAGCCAAAATCGGAGATCGCCGCGACACGATAGAAATACTTAATGTCTGCATCCAGTCCTGCATCAGCATAAGTATTACTGTTAGTCGTCGCGACCTGAACGAACCCACCGTTCTCAGACTTTGAACGGAAGATACGAAACTCTTTCACATAGGGAACGGCGGTCTGATCCCAGTGCAAATCAATGCCATGCACTTTACCTTGCGCCACAAATCGTTTGACTGCTTCTGGTTTATATAGAACCGCAAATGACTGTATCTTCTTACTGACACGATCCGCCACGAACAAAGAGCTTCCCCCTGCGGTAGCCAAAGCGATAGGCTCTGACAGACTCCCCGCTCCCGTCGCCTTTGCACCAAAGACTCTGAGGAATTCACCTTTGCGGGTAAAGGCTTTGACTTGATTTCCGTCCAGCACCAACACCTCATCCGCAGTGACCTCCATGTCAGTCGGCTTTGAGAACAAGCTCCCCTCTTTTAGCTGGCCGAACTCTTGGATGAAATCTCCGGCCGCAGAGAACACCAGCACGCTGTTACGACTACCGTCCAGCACATATAGATTGTCTTGAGGGTCAAGTCCAAGCGCCAAGGGATTCGAGATGTTTGCGGACTTGCCACCTAATTCATTTAGGTAGACTCCATCACCACGAAACACTTGCACAGAGCGATTACCACGATCAGCCACGAAGATCAGACCTGACGAAGCGATCACAATAGAGCTGGGGTTGCTGAACTGCCCTGCACCACTTCCACCACTACCAAAACTGGTGACGACTTTGCCAGCGTCATCCAACTTAGCACACTGCTTTTTCTTTTTATCCAACACCCAGAGCGCGCCGGTAGCGTCTACCGTCACCGCTGTCATCTCCATATCTTCGGGCTTGATCTCGCTGATGACTTTCTCTGCGTTCAGCTTGTACAGACTCTTGCCCTCTTTGCTGATGGCATAGACCGTGCCTTTACCATCTCCTGACAATGCACTCACTTCGACTGGAACGCTGCCGATCCATTTCGCAGAGGCCCTACCAGCCGCCTTGGGAACCACTTCATATTTTGTCCCAGCGACGGTCAGGAAAGCATTCACCAGCGCCTTCTCAGCATCTCCGACGAACACCTGCTGGCCTTTTTCGACCGCGATCCCTGCTATCTTTTTGA
>JAVBYP010000080.1 GCA_030823965.1 Sideroxydans sp. | reverse complement strand
GATGGCATGGGCCAGCGCATGACTGGATTCCAACGCGGGGATGATGCCTTCGAAACGGCACAGCGCATCGAACGCAGCGATGGCTTCATCGTCATCGGCAGCGACGTATTCCGCGCGACCAATTTCTTTCAACAAGCAATGCTCAGGGCCGACACCGGGGTAATCCAGACCAGCGGAGATGGAATGTGTCTCGATGATCTGACCGTTCTCGTCTTGCATGAGATTGACCTTGTTGCCGTGCAACACACCGACCTTGGCATTGGCGGTGAGCGGCGCAGCGTGTTTGCCACTAGCGATGCCGTAGCCGCCCGCTTCAACGCCGATGATCTGCACGTTAGGCACTTCGATATAAGGATGGAACAAGCCGATGGCGTTGGAACCGCCGCCGACACAGGCAATGACTGCATCTGGCTGACGACCGATCATCTCAGGCATCTGCACGCGTGCTTCGTTGCCGATGACACTCTGGAAGTCGCGCACCATCATCGGGTAAGGGTGCGGGCCCGCCGCCGTGCCGAAGATGTAGAAAGTGGATTCGACGTTGGTGACCCAATCGCGGATCGCTTCGTTGCAAGCGTCTTTCAAGGTCTTGGAACCACTCTCGACTGGCACGACCGTAGCGCCCAGTAGTTTCATACGGAATACATTGGGTGCTTGGCGTTGGATATCTTCCGCGCCCATGTACACGATGCACTCCATACCGAAACGTGCTGCTACGGTCGCAGTCGCCACACCGTGCATACCCGCCCCCGTCTCGGCGATGACCCGCTTCTTACCCATGCGTTTCGCCAGCAAGGCTTGCCCCATCGCGCTGTTGATCTTGTGCGCACCGGTGTGGTTCAGGTCTTCGCGCTTCAGATAAATCTGCGCGCCACCAAGGCTCTCGGACAAACGCTTAGCGTGATAGATGGGGCTGGGACGCCCGACGTAATGCTTGAGTTCATAAGCCAACTCGGCCTTGAATTCGGGATCGTCTTTGAAACGAAGATACTGTGCGGTCAACTCTTCCACGGCAGGGATCAGTGTCTCCGCCATGTACGTGCCGCCGAATTGGCCAAAGTGACCAGTTACATCAGGAAAATTGTAAGTCAATCTTGTACTCCGTTATAAACCTACTGCGCAGCCCGATTGCGGCGTCGCGTGCTCGTTCATTCCTCGCCTACCCATGTGTGGTATGTCTCGTCATTCACTGCGCGGCTCCTTGCAATCAGGCTTGCTCGCTACGGTTTCTAACGGAGTCCACACGTTTAACCTCTTTGATGAATGCCGCGACCTTCGCCGCATCCTTGATCCCTTTGCTTGCCTCGACACCGCTGGACACATCCACTGCGTAGGGCCGCACTTGTTTGATTGCAGCGCCCACATTACCGGCATGCAAGCCGCCGGAAAGTATCACTGGTAACGTCAAATTCTGCGGTATGAGCGCCCAATCGAACGACTCCCCCGTGCCACCTTGCGTGCCTTCCACGAAGGCATCCAACAACAAACCTTGCGCCCCAGCATAACGGGCCGCGCATTCTACCAAATCCACCCCTGCTTTGACCCGTATCGCCTTCAGATAAGGCTTGCCGAACTGCTGGCAGAACTCGGGCGACTCCTCACCGTGGAACTGCAATACATCCAAAGATACAGTTGCCAGCACTTGGCGCACGTAATCGACCGTTGGATTCACGAACAGCCCGACCACCGTGACGAATGGCGGCACAAGCCGCATCAACTCAGCGGCTTGTTGGACGCTGACGTGACGCGGGCTTTTCTCGTAGAACACCAAGCCGATGGCATCCGCACCGCTGTTTGCCACAGCGCGCAGGTCTTGCTCACGGGTGATGCCGCAGATCTTGATTCGGGTCATATGGGCATCTCTAAGAATCCAAATTTAGTTACGACATAACCTGAAGGTTAGTCTTCACTGAAACTACGTTTTCGTCGCAATACTGCGTTACTCACAAAAAATTACTCCTCACATATCTCACATATGCCGCGTCGCAATTTTTTGCTCGCGCCTTGTCTTGCTTAGAACTTTGAATTCTTAGAGACACCCAAGAATATTCTTAATTAAGAACGAGGTGGCATTGTACCTTGAGGCAGTCCCCACTTCGCGTCATAGGTGATGTGGCGAAGGTACAGCCCATCCGGCATGAAGGTCGGTGCGGCGAACTTTCGGTCACGGCCCACCAGCACTTCCGCCATCCACTGCGGAGGATATTTACCTTTGCCAACATAAAGCAGACAGCCGAGGATGTTACGTACCATGTGATGCAAGAACGCATTGGCCGTCAGATTAAAGATAAACGTATCGCCCTGCTGTTGGATATCGAGCACAACGAGGTTCTTCATCGGCGTCTTGGCCTGGCACTGGGAAGAACGGAAAGCGCTGAAGTCATGCTCGCCCAACAGATATTGCGCTGCCTCGCGCATCGCCGCCACATCCAACGGAGCGTGGAACCAACCCACTTTGGCGTGGTGTACAGCGCTACGTGACGGGCGATTGATGAGCACATATTGATAGCTGCGCGCTTGCGCCGAGAAACGCGCATGAAACTCATCAGTGACTGGATGCGCCCACAACACGGCGATGTCTTTCGGCAACAAAGCATTCGTGCCGCGCACCCACGCTGAAAGCTGTCTATCGATATTCGTGTCGAAGTGGATGACTTGCTCCAACGCATGCACCCCTGTGTCGGTTCGACCTGCGGCGATGATGTCGATGCGTTCACACGCCACACCACTCAACGCCGCTTGCAGCGCATCCTGCACATTGGGTACGTCAGGCTGGCTCTGCCACCCGTTATAGCGACTGCCGTCGTATTCCACACCAAGCGCTATTCTCATCGCCACACCCCTATCATCAAGACCACACTTGCTAACAGAACCAATACATCGATAAGGCCGAATGCCCGCACATCAAGTTCGATATGAGACGTACCCGATCTATTCGGTTTCAGCGCATCGCCGATGGTCATGCGCCAATCACTTGCCGTGTCGCGCATCGCTGATTCCGCATTCTCCAGCGTCAGTGCCAGCCGCACCGCAAAACGCTCACGCGACAGGCCGAACCAACGTAGCGGATACATCAGACTATACAGACCACTGATCAATCTGGACTGAGACAACAGGGTCAGCAGTATTGCGAGACCTGCCAACACACTCAACAATCGCCCTAGCTGCGTCGCACCATCAGATAGCCCCTCCCATGTCGGAGACCAGATGCCGAATTGCGAAAGCACTGCGCCCCCCGGGGTTGTATAGGCATAGATGAATAGCAAGACGACCAAGATCCAACGCGTGCGCTTTATCAGACTCAACATCTGCACCGCACACAGTTTGAGTGCCAGCAAGATCAGAGCGACACAAGTGAGCAGCAATGCGAATCCCTGCAAGCGTTGCACAAGCAATGCGAGCATGATCCAAACAAGAATCTGCACTGTGGGGTGGGGTTCGTATTTCATCTTTTCAAATGAAAACGGCAGCCTAGATGGCTGCCGTTTCCCTAGATCGCATGGTTTAAAGTTGCTGCATCATCGCTTCTGCGCTTGCGCGCTGCTCATCATCTCCATCGCGCAACACTTCTTCCAATATCTCTTTCGCGCCAGCAGCATCACCCATCTCTTGGTAAGCCTTGGCAAGATCGAGCTTGGTCGCTACTTCTTGCCAAAGCTCATCCTTGCTTTCACTCGTCGCTGCCGCCACAGGTGCTGTGCTGCCCAGATTCAGACTGATATCACCCAATCCGATGTCTACAGGGGCCGACTCTTTGACACTCTCTGGTGCTTTGAAGTCTGTCGGGAAATCTAGCGTGAACGCCAAAGCCCCCTCATCTGCTGCTGGAGCTGCCGGTGCTGGTTTTTCAGCTGTGGATTCACTGCCATGTGTGGTCGTCACATCGAAGATCAGGTCATCGACGTTATCAGCTGGCGCATCCGATTCACTTGGCGCGGCACTTTGCGCAGGGATCCCAGGATGGGTAGAAGTGACGTCGAACACCATCTCATCCAAATCCATTGCAGGACTAGTGACTTCAGCTTCTGCTCCCATCGCTGGGATACCAGGGTGCGTACCAGTGACATCGAAATCCATCGGCGTCTCTTGGGCCGCACGCAGATCACTAGCGGAGAGGATAGTCGTACTCTCGTTCGAAGGCGTCTCGATAACGACAGTCCCTTGGAAGTCAGGAGCAACTTGAACAGGCTCGGCTGCAGATCCGAACCCAAGATCGAAATCTACTGACGGTTGGACTGCCTCTGCAGGCTGCTCTACCGCTGCTGCAACCGCGACTCCGTCACCACCATACAATGGATTGCTCGGCTCCAAAGCCAATCCCATCGCAGCGGCTTGCGACCATGCAGCGTCATCACCAGACTCCTTGATGAGCTTCGCGTGAGTGAAGAAGGAGTTGGTGTCTTTACGCGTGGCGTAGATAGACAATAGTTTGAGTCGCACAGGAACGTTGTTCGGATTCGTCTTGAGTGCTTCAGTCAAGACTTCTTCAGCCTGAACGTCACGTCCGAATGTCAGGAACAGATCTGCCTCACCGATAGGATCGACCTCGTCAGAGCTGATCTGGGTCGTTGCCTCAGTATTAGCGGATTGAGTGAAATCACCTGTATCAGGAGACGGCATCACAGGCGCAGCGATGCGTCCAGTCGCCCCACCGATATCTTCTGCCTCAGATTTATCTTCTTCAGCCTTTGCTTTACCACCAGATTTCTTGTTGCGACGAGTCAGCATGAATCCGACTCCGCCCAAAGCGAGCAGCCCAGCAGCACCTGCGGCTAGAATAATTGTATCATCCAGCAACGACTCCTGCTCCACGACCACAGGCTCTGGAATAGCGACCTTGGGTGTCACCACTGCCGGAGCACTTGCAGCTACTGCTGGTACTGGGGCAGAAGCTGCGCGAGCTGATGCGGCATCGGCTTCTTCTTGCTTCTTAAGCTCTGCCAAAAGTTGCAGGTCCTTTACATTCTGCTCCAACAGCGCTGTGCGATCTTGCGCCTCTTTCAGCGCCTTGTTCTTAGCGATCGCTTCTTCTTCTTTTGCATTGGCTTTCTCTTGTGCTGATGTCTTACCACCACCCGCAGCCTTGTCACCAGGAGCTTCGCCTTTGGATAACTTCAACACTTCTTTGGCTGGTGCCTTGCTTGCTGTACCTTCAGCAACCGCTGTGTTGACCTTGCCAGATGAAACTTGTGTCGCCGTATCGCTTCCTGCCTCAGTCTTGGTTGCGGCGAGTTGTTGACGATAGACGTTCCAATCGGCTACTTGAGCGCGAACCTCTTTGACTGCCTCTGCTTGTTGGACGGCATCAAGGTCGTTCGCATCTGGCATGCGGATGATCTTGCCTGTCTTCAGGCGATTCATATTCTTGCTAACGAACGCATCGGAATTTGCGCGATACAACGCAACCAACATGCGCTCCAAGCTCACGTCAGCCGGTTTGTTCTTGAGTGCGATCTTGCTCAATGTGTCCCCGCGTACCACGGTCAACGGTTTTGCTTCAGGTTCAACGACGGGGATGGCTTCCTCTTTACTCAAAGCATCAGCAACAGGCGACGCTTCAACGGGTGCAGCTTGCTCAGCCAATGGAGCAGACTGTTCTACCGGCGCGGGTGCTGTAGGGGCCACCGCTTCTGGTTGGATTGGTGCTTGTTGAGCCGTATCTACTGGTGCTGGAGCTACCTCTTGTTCAGGCTGTACCTCAGTTGGCGCAATGGCCTCCGGTTGAGTGATGATTGGCGTTGGTTCCACTGCAACTGATTCAACAGGCGTCTCTGGGACGACAGGAGCAGCAACCACCGGAGCGATCATCTGCACTGGCACAGGTTGCGGTTCTTGAATCTTGAAATCAACAGGATCAAGCAGGAAAGTATATTCGCGCAACAGCTTGCCAGAAGACCAAGTGACCTCGACCAACAAGATCACAAAAGGGTCATTGACGGGCTGAGATGTAGACAGCTTGATAGAAGGTCTGCCGCTGTCGCGATTGACGACTTCGAATTTTAGTTTTGGCAGTGAATAGGGATAGTCTACGCCAGCACTCTTGAATGCGTCAGGGGACGCCAACTTGGCAGAGATGCTTGAACTGTCGGCCTTATCGACTGAGACGAGCTCGATCTCAGCCCTTAGCGGTTGCCCCAAGCTAGAGCTGACATTGATACCGCCCAACCCTGTCGCCGATGCCATGCAGGACCATGCCATGATGGCGATAAAACCAGACAATTTATAAATCGAATTCAGCACGCTGCCACCCTTTTCTTTCCCTGACATTATCCAGACTAACATCAGAGGGTTAGTGATGCAAGTTCACTCACCCTCTAACTTCACGCACTAACTGACGGTTATCAACCAGCTTTTTCTCTTTACTTGCCCAACAGGATGCGCAACATACGACGCAAGGGCTCGGCGGCTCCCCATAGCAGCTGGTCGCCACAAACGAAGGCGCTCACGAACTCAGGGCCCAACTCCATCTTACGCACACGACCGACCGCGATGTCCAACTTGCCGGTCACTGCAACAGGTGTCAGCTCTTTGACGCTGAGGGCGCGATCATTCGGCACGAACTTGACCCAAGGATTTCCACCCTTGATGAGCGCTTCGATCTCACTCAACGGCACATCCTTCTTCAACTTGAGGGTCAATGCCAGACTATGACAACGCATCGCACCGATACGCACACACAATCCATCCACAGGAATACGTTGCGACGTACCCAGTATCTTGTTCACCTCGGCCTGCCCCTTCCACTCTTCTTTGGATTGCCCATTGTCGAGCTGCTTGTCGATCCAAGGGATCAGACTGCCCGCCAACGGCGCACCAAAGTTCTCGGTCGGCATGTCAGAGGAACGCAATGTCTCTGCGAGGCGGCGGTCGATCTCAAGGATGGCCGACTTGGGGTCAGCCAGCAGGTCCGCCACGCAGGCATGCGCCACCCCCATCTGTTTCAATAGCTCGCGCATGTTCTGCGCACCCGCTCCAGAAGCGGCTTGATAAGTCATGGAAGATACCCATTCCACCAGCCCCGCATGGAACAGACCGCCCAACCCCATCAACAAGATACTGTTGGTGCAATTGCCACCGATGAAGTTCTTGCCGCCATTCGCCAACGATTTTTTGATGAGATCAAGATTGACCGGATCGAGAATGATGACTGCATCTTTTTCCATGCGTAGCGTGGAAGCTGCATCGATCCAATAGCCCTGCCAACCAGCCGCACGTAGCTTGGGGAACATTTCGGTCGTGTAGTCCCCACCTTGGCAAGAGATGAGGGTATCCATCGCCATCAATTCTTTTAGGTCGTAAGCATCCTTGAGCGCCGCGCCGCGCGCTTCAGCTGGCGCATCGCCACCCACGTTGGATGTGGTGAAGAACACTGCATCGATGAGGTCGAAATCCTTTTCCTCGCGCATGCGCTGCATGAGCACCGAGCCCACCATACCTCGCCAACCGATCAAACCGACTTTCATGACTATCCTTTAGTTCACAGGGCTGAGACGACCGCATCACCCATCTTGGAGCAACCTACCTTCTGCATGCCCGCTTCGAAGATATCTGCCGTACGCAGACCTTGCTGCAACACTTTGCGCACAGCGCCTTCGATACGCAGTGCATTTGCTTCGTCGTTGAAGGTGTATCGCAACATCATCGCTACCGACAGGATGGTCGCCAATGGATTGGCGATGTCCTTGCCTGCGATGTCGGGCGCAGAACCGTGACTAGGCTCGTACAACCCCTTGTTGTTCTGATCCAACGAGGCTGAAGGCAGCATGCCGATAGAACCCGTCAGCATCGATGCCTCATCCGACAAGATATCGCCGAAGATGTTGCCGGTGACCACCACATCAAACTGCTTGGGTGCGCGCACCAGTTGCATCGCAGTGTTGTCCACCAACATGTGGGTCAATGCGACCTCAGGATATTCCTTGGAGAGCTCGGTCATCACCATACGCCATAGCTCAGTCGTCTCCAGCACGTTGGCTTTATCAACTGAACAGAGTTTTTTGTTGCGCTTCATCGCGATACCGAAAGCGACGTGACCGATACGGATGATCTCCGACTCGGAGTAACGCATGGTGTTCACGCCTTCGCGCTCACCATTCGGCAATGTCGTGATACCGCGCGGCTGACCGAAATATACGTCACCGGTAAGCTCACGTACGATCATGATGTCCAGACCAGAGACGACTTCCGACTTCAGTGTGGAAGCGTTAGCCAGCTCTGGATACAGCAATGCAGGACGCAGATTGGCGAACAGATTGAGTTCCTTGCGGATGCGCAGCAAACCTCGCTCTGGACGCATATCACGTGGCAATGTGTCGTATTGATATCCGCCCACCGCCCCCAGCAATACCGCATCGGAAGCTTTCGCCAACTTCTCGGTCGATTGTGGGAAAGGATCACCTTCCGCGTCATAAGCCGCACCGCCGAGATGCGCGTATTCCATCTCGATCTTCATGCCATCGCTACGCAATGCTTCCAATACCTTCGCTGCCTGAGCAACGATCTCTGTTCCGATGCCGTCACCCGGCAAGACTGCGATCTTCATTTCAGTACCTTTTGAGAATTATGCAAATAACCACGGTTGCGAAGCGCGATGCTTCGTTTCGAATGCGCTGATGTCGGCCTTATGTTGCAGAGTCAGCCCGATGTCATCCAAGCCATTCAACAGACAATGCTTGCGGAACTCATCCACCTCGAACTTGTAGACTGCGCCATCCGGTGTCGTGAGCGTCTGCTGCACCAGATCGACGGTCAAAGCAAAACCTTCCTTAGCTTCAACTGCCTTGAACAACTCGTCGACTTTGTCCGCCGCCAATTTGATGGGCAGCATGCCGTTCTTGAAACAGTTGTTGAAGAAGATGTCGGCGAAGCTTGGGGCAATGACGACGCGGAAGCCGTAATCGTCCAGCGCCCACGGCGCATGTTCGCGCGAAGAGCCGCAACCGAAGTTCTCACGTGCCAACAACACCTGTGCACCTTGATAACGCGGTTGATTCAACACGAAGTCCTTGTTCAGCGGACGCTTGCTGCAATCCATACCGGGCTCGCCGTGATCCAGATAACGCCACTCATCGAAGGCGTAGGGGCCGAAACCCGAGCGCTTGATGGATTTCAAGAATTGTTTGGGGATGATCGCGTCAGTATCCACGTTGGCTCTATCCAACGGCACAACCAAACCAGAGAATTTTTCGAATTTTTGCATCATCTATCGTCCGTAAATTAGGCGTTCACTTGAACGTCTTGTTGAGCGCATCACCGATCTCACTCGCCGCGCGCTCAATGGTCTTACCTGCCACTGTCGCATCTTGCTTCACACCGCCCGCGACTTTTGAACCCGTCGTATCGCCACGCGCCGCTTGATAGGTGTTACAAGCAGGCAACAACAAAACCGACAGGATCAGCACGAATCTCATTGCTTGCTCACATCCACGAAATGACCCGCGATCGCTGCTGCGGCAGCCATCGCAGGGCTCACCAAGTGAGTACGTCCACCTTGGCCTTGGCGCCCTTCGAAGTTGCGGTTCGATGTCGAGGCGCAACGTTCACCCGACGACAAACGATCATCGTTCATCGCCAAACACATGGAGCAACCCGGATCGCGCCACTCGAATCCAGCCTCGATGAAAATCTTATCTAGGCCTTCTTGCTCTGCTTGCGCCTTGACCAGCCCAGAACCCGGAACCACCATCGCCAACATCACGTTCGCGGCGACCTTGCCGCCTTTGGCGACCGCCGCTGCCGCGCGCATATCTTCGATACGTCCATTGGTGCAAGAACCGATGAACACCTTGTCGATCTTGATCTCAGTGATCGGCGTGTTCGCCTTCAAGCCCATGTATTGCAATGCACGTTCGGTATCGCTACGTTTCACTGCATCCGTGATGTTTGCAGGATCAGGCACGATGCCATCCACCGGCAATACCATCTCGGGTGAAGTCCCCCAAGTCACTTGCGGTTTGATCTTGGCCGCATCCAAGGTGATGGTAGTGTCGAACTTCGCATCCGCATCGCTGTGCAACGTACGCCAGTAAGTCACCGCCGCATCCCACTGCGCACCTTTAGGTGCGAATGGGCGACCTTTGATGTAGGCGAAAGTGGTTTCATCCGCCGCCACCATGCCAGCGCGCGCACCGGCTTCGATGGCCATGTTGCACAAGGTCATGCGACCTTCCATGCTCAAACCACGGATGGTGTCACCACCGAACTCGATAGCATAACCCGTACCGCCCGCCGTGCCGATCTGACCGATGACAGCCAGCGCGATGTCTTTTGAAGTCACGCCATGACCCAACTTGCCATCCACCTTGACCAGCATCGTCTTGGATTTCTTCGCCACCAGACATTGCGTCGCCATCACGTGCTCGACTTCGGAGGTGCCGATACCATGCGCCAACGCCCCGAAAGCGCCGTGTGTGCTGGTATGCGAATCGCCGCACACCACCGTCATGCCCGGTAAGGTCGCGCCCTGCTCTGGCCCCATCACATGCACCACACCTTGTCGGATGTCGCCCATCTTGAATTCAGTGATACCCAACTCAGCGCAGTTCGCATCCAGTGTCTCCACTTGCAGACGCGAGATCGGATCCGTGATCCCTGCGGCTAAATTTTTGGTCGGCACATTGTGATCAGGCACAGCCAAGATGGAGTCGACACGCCAAGGTTTGCGATGCGCCATGCGCATCCCCTCGAAGGCTTGCGGGCTGGTCACTTCGTGCACCAGATGGCGATCGATGTAGATCAAAGCCGTTCCATCCGCCTCGGTGCGAACCAGATGACTGTTCCAAAGTTTGTCGTAAAGTGTTTGAGCGTTCATTTTTTAATCTTTCCCAAGGCTTGCGATTATGCCACAGCACGCTGTATCTACGCCAAGGTTGCGCTGTTGGGAGCGGGAGTGTCGACCAGTTTCACCAAGGCATACTCCAAGCTATCGGACAACGCATGCCAACTGGCATCGATGATGTTCGTGCTGGCGCCTACTGTCGTCCACACATGGCCGCCACCTTGGAAGGTGATGAGGACGCGGATCTGTGCGGATGTGCCGTTGGCGCTATCCAAGATACGCACCTTGTAGTCGATGAGGCGCACCGTCTTCAGCACCGGATACGCCGCCGAGAGGGCGCTACGCAAAGCCGTCGAGAGTGCGTTGACAGGGCCATTACCTTCAGCCGCCATGAATTTCACCTCATCCCCCACCTTCACCTTGGCCGTCGCTTCCGACAACAGCCCACGGCTCTGGCGACGTTCCGTGATGACGAAATAATCGATTAACTCGAATGGCTTCCGATATTCGGGACGCAGACGATGCAGCATCAATTCCATACTGGCTTCCGCCGCCTCGAAGGTGAAACCCTCATGCTCCAGATGCTTGATGTGATTGAGTACCTTTTGCGCGTTCTCATTATCGAGTTCGATGCCCAAGGACTTCGCTTGGAACTGGATATTGCCGCGCCCAGACAGCTCTGACACGACTGAGCGCATCTCGTTACCGACCAAGGCAGGGTCGATGTGTTGATAGGTATCCGCAGCCTTCAGCATCGCCGCCACATGGATGCCGCCCTTGTGCGCAAAGGCGCTGTGGCCGATGTAGGGCGCGTGGTTGTAATGCTTGAGGTTGACCACTTCTGCCACGTAATGCGCAAGTGACGTCAGCTCCCGCAACTGTTCCGGCGTCACCGCTCGCTTGCCCATCTTGAGTTGCAGGTTGGGGATGATGGTAGTCAGGTTGGCATTACCGACGCGCTCGCCATAACCATTGATGGTGCCCTGTACCTGCAAGCAACCGCCGCGCACCGCCGCCAGCGAGTTCGCCACCCCGCAACCACTGTCGTTATGGCAATGTGCCCCCAGCGGCGTGCTGATGTGCTTCTTCACCTCACGCACGATCTCTTCGACCTCCCACGGCAACTTGCCACCGTTGGTCTCGCACAACACCAGCCAGTCCGCGCCTGCATCCGCCGCCGCTTTCAAAGTCGCCAGCGCATAGTCTTTGTTCGCGATGAAACCATCGAAGAAATGCTCCGCATCGAACATCACCTCACGCCCCTTGGACTTCATGTAGGCGACGCTGTCGCGAATCATGGCGAGGTTCTCTTCTAGCCTGGCGGATAGCACCACCTTCACGTGGTAGTCAGAGCTCTTGCCCACCATGGTGACCACGGGCGTCTGTGCATCCAGCAAAGCTTGCAGGTTGGTGTCCTGTTCGCACTGCAAACTCTTTTGACGTGTACGCCCGAATGCCGCGAGCTTGGCAGCCCCCAGATCCAACTTCGCCGCACGCGCAAAGAACTCAGCATCCTTAGGATTGGAGCCAGGCCAACCCCCTTCGATGTAGTGGAAACCAAAATCTGCCAAGCGCTTGGCGATGGCCAACTTATCGTCAACAGATAGGGAGATATCCTCACGCTGCGTACCGTCGCGCAAGGTTGTGTCGTATAGGAATACTTGGCTCATCGTGTCGTCACTTTTTGAGGAGATTCGAAGTCTATCATTCTGCTTATTTCTTTAAATCATGTAGCTTCCACAGCATCAGCAACAAACCTAGCAATGCCATGCTGGAACTGAAGGTGTACAAGGCGCTCGCTCCCCAGTGTTGCCAGATCGGACCGCTCGCCAGTCCGCCCAACACACCGCCCGCGCCGTAGGTGAAGCTACCGAACAGCGCCTGCCCCTTGGACTGATGCCGCCCTTTGAAGAACTCATGCACCAACCCCACCGAGGCGGCGTGGTAAGCGCCAAAAGTCAGGGCATGCAACACCTGAGCGAACAGCAACAGACCGACAACATCCACCGTCCAGCCGATGAGCATGAAGCGCAGCACCGCCGCGCTGAAGCTGATGAGCAGGATACGGGTGAAACCGAATCGCTTGACCAGCGCAGGCATCAGGAAGAACACACCGATCTCGCAGATGACCCCCAGCGCCCACAGCGCGCCGACTGCGGTCTTGGTGTAGCCATGTTCGACCAGATAGATTGAGAAGAAGGTGTAATAAGGACCGTGCGCCACCGACATCAAGAAGCACGCGCCCAACAATGCCAAAACCTTGGGTTGCATCACGATCTGTCGGATCGGTTGGTGATCGGTGTGGTGCGCCAACACTTCAGTCTTAGGTATCTGCCGCGCAAAGATGAGGATGCCGATCTCGCACACCAACCCCGCCCACAACAGCCACACGATGGCGATGTAATCGAAGGCATAACCCAGCCCCACCACGGCCACGATGAAGCCGATGGATCCCCACGAGCGGATGCGCCCGTAATGTGCCGTGTTCTTGCCCAGATAACTCATCGTCGTCGCTTCCACTAAGGGCATGGAAGCACTCCAGAAGAAGCTCATCAGCGACAACACCAAGAACAGCCCCCAGAAACTGGTGGTGAGGAATACCCCGAAATAGAACACTGCACTCAAAGTCGCCGCCACCTGCACCACCAACAGTCGCTGCCCCGTATGGTCAGCCAACCAGCCCCAGACGTTCGGCGCGATCATGCGCATCACTGGCTGGATCGACATCAAGATGGCGATCTCGATAGGCGTGAAATGGATGGATTGCAGATACAGACTCCAATAGGGCGAGAACATCCCTACGAAGGCGTAATAGAAAAAATAGAAACCGGCGATGCGCCAGTGGTAGTTCTTTGTGGGGTACATAACAGACGGGCTTCGAATCGGCTCGCATTATGTCATGCGACGATAAATTTTCACTTTGGCTCTTGAAATCGCCAAGCGCACCCCAATTTGGCACAAGTCGAAATCAGGAGAGCAACATGGAACAGAACGATACACCCCAAACCGAACAAGCCGCCGCACCCGCAGAAACCATGCCCAGCATGGAAGAGATGCTGAAGGCAGCCGAACTCAAGGCGCAGGAACACTACGATGCTTGGATGTATGCCAAAGCCGAAGGCGAGAACATCCGCCGCCGTGCTGCCGAGGATGTGAGCAAGGCGCAGAAGTTCGCTGTAGAGCGCTTCTCCAACGAGATGCTGGCAGTCAAAGACAGCTTGGAAGCCGGCATGGCGGTGCAGACCGACAATATCGAGAGCTTCAAGAGCGGCATGGAGCTGACTCTGAAGCAACTCTCCAGCGTGTTCGATAAGTTCAATATCAAAGAGATCAATCCAGTAGGCGAGAAGCTCGACCCGCACAAACACCAAGCCATCGGCATGCTGGAAAGCGAGCAAGAGCCGAACACCGTGGTGAGTGTGATGCAAAAGGGCTATAGCCTGAATGACCGCGTCATGCGTCCGGCGCTGGTGATGGTAGCCAAAGCAAAAGAATAAGTAGCACTTGAAATATTCAGCGCCGCCCTGATGTTAGGCGGCAAGCAACAAAAGCATCCAACCAATTTTAGAATTCAACTGAAAGGAAAGCATCATGGGAAAAATCATCGGTATCGACTTGGGCACGACGAACTCTTGCGTGGCCGTCATGGAGAATGGCAAGACCAAGGTGATCGAGAACGCGGAAGGCGCTCGTACCACCCCGTCCATCATCGCCTACATGGAAGATGGTGAAGTTCTGGTGGGTGCGCCTGCCAAACGTCAAGCCGTGACCAATCCCAAGAACACCCTGTACGGCGTGAAGCGTCTGATTGGCCGTCGTTTCGAAGAGCCGATGGTACAGAAAGACATCAGTATGGTTCCCTACTCCATCGTCAAAGCCAAGAACGGCGACGCATGGATCAAGGTGCGCGATAAAGACATCTCCGCGCCAGAGATCTCGGCTGAGATCCTGATGAAGATGAAGAAGACCGCTGAAGACTACTTGGGCGAGACTGTCACCGAAGCGGTCATCACCGTTCCTGCTTACTTCAACGATGCACAACGCCAAGCGACTAAAGACGCGGGCCGCATCGCTGGTCTGGACGTGAAGCGCATCATCAACGAACCGACAGCGGCTGCGCTGGCGTTCGGCATGGACAAACAAGAGGGCGACCGCAAGATCGCGGTATATGACTTGGGCGGCGGTACGTTCGACGTCTCCATCATCGAGATCGCTGAGATCGACGGCGAACACCAGTTCGAAGTGCTGTCCACCAACGGCGACACTTTCCTCGGCGGTGAAGACTTCGACATGCGCATCATCGACTTCCTGATCGACGAGTTCAAAAAGGAAAGCGGCGTCGATCTGAAGAAAGACATGCTAGCACTGCAACGTCTGAAGGACGCAGCTGAAAAAGCGAAAATCGAATTGTCTTCCGCGCAACAGACCGAAGTGAACCTGCCTTACATCACTGCGGATGCGACCGGTCCTAAGCACTTGGCCGTGAAGATCACTCGCGCCAAATTGGAAAGCCTGGTAGAAGAACTGATCGCACGCACGATCGAGCCATGCCGCATCGCCATGAAAGATGCTGGCGTAACGAACGCGGACATCGCTGACGTGATCTTGGTCGGTGGTCAGACCCGCATGCCCAAGGTACAAGACAAGGTCAAAGAGTTCTTCGGCAAAGAGCCACGCAAGGACGTTAACCCTGACGAAGCCGTCGCTGTTGGTGCGGCCATCCAAGGCGGCGTGTTGCAAGGTGAAGTCAAAGACGTGTTGTTGTTGGACGTGACTCCGTTGTCTCTGGGTATCGAGACCATGGGCGGCGTAATGACCAAGCTCATCAAGAAGAACACAACGATCCCGACCAAGGCATCGCAAGTGTTCTCGACAGCGGATGACAACCAATCTGCGGTGACCATCCACGTGCTGCAAGGCGAGCGCGAGATGACTTCTGGCAACAAGAGCTTGGGCCAATTCAATCTGTCCGATATCCCACCTGCTCCACGTGGCATGCCGCAGATCGAAGTGACCTTCAATATCGACGCTAACGGTATCTTGCACGTGAGTGCGAAAGACAAGGCCACCAACAAGGAAGCCAATATCACCATCAAGGCGAGCTCCGGCTTGAGTGAAGAAGAGATCCAACGCATGGTGGCGGATGCGGAAGCGCATGCCGACGAAGACAAGAAGGCGATGGAACTGGTGACCTCACGCAACCAACTGGATGCGCTGATCCACTCCACCAACAAGTCGATGAAGGAATACGGCGAGCAATTGTCTGCTGACGAAAAAGCCGCCATCGAAGCCGCCGTGAAGGATGCTGAAGAAGTCGTGAAGGGTGACGACAAAGAAGCCATCGACGCGAAAGCTGAAGCACTAGCCACCGCTGCGCAGAAACTGGGCGAAAAGATGTACGCCGCAGAACAAGCCAAGGCACAAGGTGGTCAGGCACAAGCTGAACAGCCAAAGCAAGATGACAACGTAGTGGATGCTGAATTCACCGAAGTCAAAGACAAGAAATAAGTTACACCTTTTGTGATGTATCAAGTGGGGCGCATGCGCCCCACTGCCACATGGAAAAGACATGAGCAAAAAAGATTATTACGAAGTCTTGGGCGTGAACCGTGATGCCTCTGATGAGGACATCAAAAAATCCTATCGCAAG
>JAVBYP010000003.1 GCA_030823965.1 Sideroxydans sp. | reverse complement strand
TGACATAAAAAAGCTGGAAGCAATTTGTTTGATGCGCGCCATGCTATTTAGCGGCAGCAGCATTGAGAGAGCTAGAGAACTCCAGGTTCTTCCACACGGCAAAGAAGGGGAAGGTGGAGAGCTGGCCATTATTGAAAACGCTAATGGATTGCAAGAGTGGCGCATACGTGCCATTCGGCCCGAATACAAGACAGACCAAGTTGCCTCAGATGGTTCAGATAGAAAAAAAACTGACTACTTTTCTTTACCAGATACCGGCATCACTTCTAGGTATTTGAAGATACTGCTAGATACCATCGGCAATACAACTGACAAGTCAGAAAACAACTATCGAGTATTCAGGTCTCGCCAGAATACTCTTCGATCCAATCTAAAAAGTCTGCTCGAGGAACTTGATCCAACCGGACGGCTGACTGAAACCAAACTTTCAAAGTTTTTGTTCTTCCGGATTCTTGAACAAAGTAATGGCGATGTATGTGCTGCGTCACTGATCACAGGTGATGAACATCGTCTTGCACACGTTCGCTTGTTCTACTCAATGATTCCCATAGAACATCTGCAGAAGGTTTATTTGGATGCAACACAAGGTGTCGTTTCTCAATTGTTTGCCGCATCCGGAAAAACAAACACCGTAGCAGCACCGTCACCGACATATATCAAGGAAAAACATGTCGGTAGCAGGCTGTGCCCTAAACTCGACTCCGTTCGGACTGGTATACGATCAATTCAGGATGAAATTCAGATTTGCGCCGATAAGGATGATCACATTGGTGCGCATAACTACTACACCCTGCTCTCCCTATGGCATTTCACCTTCGCAACTGCATGTCGCGCCATTGAAACCCCTTACATGTCACTCTCTGAAATCGATATCCCAAGTGGTATCACTCTGCTTGCGGATAAGGACGATGGTACGAAATATAAGGCCAGACTAACCTGGTTACCCCCTCATGTGCTTTCTAGGATGGAGTCGTACCAGAAGTATCAAGCTAATTTATTTTCAAAGAACCCCAGCTTAGTGACTGCGGAAACGCAGTCCATATTCTTTCTAGAGAAAGGTCGTAACGGCAACTTCAAAACAACGGACATTCGACCGAAAACGCTAGAGCCCATGATGGCACCATTCATTCCATATCCTGCAAACTTCCACAGGAGGTTCATGCGCACCGAATTGTTGGCTAGAGGGTGTTCGATCGAAGTCATAGATGCCTACATGGGGCATTGGAGCCTAGGTGAAGAGCCGTGGGCCACTTTTTCATCGTTCACATTCCAGCAGTATCGCGATGAGATGGAAAAATATCTTGTCCCATTGATGATTGAGATTGGGCTGAATGGATGACCAACCCAAACAATCAAACCGAGTTGTCCACCACTATTAACGAGAATCACAGCAACGCAACTAGCGCACAAGGTTGGGATCTATCTCTGCTTGTGATTTCAACTGAACAGGTTGAGATAGCCAAGGATCTTCATACTTGGCTATCTAACTCGCCTCTCGCCTTGGCCAAATCAATTGCGCAATGCTCGAGTGGACAGTTCGACAAAGCTCAAATGCGATTGCTCGAGCATGACCTGATCAAATATTTCTCACCCCTACCCAATGCTGCCAAGCATTTGAAGGTCCTATGTAAAGTTGTGGACGCGATTAATCTGACCTGTCCAACACAATTACCTTTCCCAAGAATCCCCAACTTAGCTATCAGGCCAAAAAATCCTTTTCGCTTAGGAGCACCGTCAGCACTACGGCTCACTAGAGCATGGCGTGAGGCATTGTCCAAAAGCCTTACCGCCTCACCTGAAAGCACCATCCATGCATCCCCGAAATCCAGGCTGGGTGAATTATTCACAAGTGCCGTTGTGCATGGCGGCCTAGCTGACCCCGAACTACTAATTTCACTAGCAAGATCTCTGCGGCAACCAAAGGAATCTATTCTCGACGTGAATAGTCGGCTTGCCATCGAACTCTCCATTGCGTGGAGAGGAGAACTCGGAAGTGAGCACCGCATCTGGTTTCCAGACCCTCTCACCGCGACCTTCATTGCTCAGCATTTCAATACCGATTCGACACTGGTATCCGCTAATGATTCACCTACCGAAGATACAGACGAACAGATTCGAAAACAGATATGGGAATACGTATCTGCATTTTTCAAGTCCACTAAACTTCGCAAGGATGAAAGACCAAAGTCGTTGGGCGACCTAACCAGAACTGTGAAAGTTGACCTGCACACAAGATTGCCACAAGTACTCGCCAACTATGCTGGGCGAGCACTTGTTTCCCACTCACCAAGCAAACAAGTAATCGCTAGGATTTACGGATTACCCGCCCAACATGAATCACCTCAGGACTCTGACCTTGTTAGTGAGCACAAAGATCAGGTGACCTTGTTCAACAATAATTCTGACAATCTGGGGGACTTTGAACCCCATTGGTTGAGTGAATTAAGATCGGCTTTTGCGTCGAACGATCTAGCTATCATCCTAGACTCTATCGATACGATCATTGCTAGATCAACAACTGATTCAGTTGGCACATGCTTTTCACTATTTGCGCGCTACCTTGCTTCAGCTCGGTTGGCTGGCAACAACAAGTTGGCCCTGTCGACTGCTCGATCATATCTAGTGACTGTAGCAAAGCGCCTAGGTGGAAGGCTGGGTAATATTGATCCTCGCACTCTTGATGTTGAGTCGCTTGAGAATCTGTACACGGAGATTCTGGAAGATGCAGATACGGTAAGTGGAGTAAGAAAGCAGCGCCGTCGCATTGCGCGTTCACTTCGAGAGTTTCATCAATTCTTAGTTCGAGAATGCCAAGCCGAGTCTATTGATGAAAGAGATGTATTTGGTATTGGCAAGGGTCTGGTCCCAGTTGATGCCAACCTGATCACCATCGATGAATATCTTCAGACGCTTTCACAGATACCCAAGTCGGTTAGGAAGTTGCGTCGAAACCTGCCAGCACAAGAAAAGTTCATCGGAGCGGCAAGGCTGATTTTCACATTAGCGTTTAAGTGTGGCCTGAGGCGAATGGAAGTACTCAAACTAAAGATAGCAGACCTCTGCGAACACGACCCATCCGAGTTGTTAACACGCCCCTCTGAGGCTCGCCGCCTGAAAACTAAAAGCTCGACACGAAAGCTCCCACTTTACGCTCTGCTAACAAACCTTGAACTTGATGAGTTCAAACGATGGAAAAGATCACGCCTGAATGAGTTGAAGTCGGATAATCCAACCGCCACACATGAAGAACTGCAGAGCAGTTTCCTGTTCGGAATTCCCGAACTCAACTTTGAGTTTATTCCGCAAGATACGCTATTCCCTATCCTTCATGATGCGATGCGTGTGGTGACTGGCGACATATCGTTGCGTTTCCATCATTTGCGCCACAGCTTTGCCAGTTGGACTTTCCTAAGGTTGATGCTTTCAGATCTTCCCAACATCCCGAAGATTTTCCCGCATCTTCCTAGAACGACTGAATACCTAAATGATTCATCCAAGTTTAGAGATAAATTGTATGGGCGCGCAGATCCCACCAGACGACACGTATATGCAGTTGCATCATTGCTTGGTCACTCTGGACCCGAGATTTCGTTAGAACACTATATTCACTTCTGCGATATATTGAATTCACTATGGCTTCAAAATGACGTTTCCGCACCCAGTAAGAAGTCATTAATTCAGGCCGCAAAATTGCCTACGGCAAAGAAGAAGAGTGGCCGCTCAAAATCTGCGATATACCGAATGTGTGAGCAGGGACTTAACAAGATTCCTTATCTTATTGCCCAAAGTGAAAGATTAATTGCTCGGAAGAGTTCCTCTGAGAAAGCGAAGTCAGCAAACAACGCAAACACGCCCCCCCCTCTTACTTCGTCACTAGACAATCCCGCGATTTTTGACAAGGTGTGGGGCATTCTTCATCGACACGCTCTGAACCATACTTCAATAGAGGATCTCGCATCTACATCAGGATTGTCGGCATCGATGATTAAGTCATTTATTAGCAAGACCTCTGAGATTTCGGAGATGACTGTAGAAAAGGGGAGAGATGGCTATCGCCATCGGATGATTACAGCAACATTGGATCGACGTGACTCTAAGTCTCGTCTAGCATGCCCAATGCCTCCTCATTCCGAAACAGACAAGGATGTCGTCAATCGGCTTGCACCAAAACTCCTAGAAGCGTTTCATCAGCACCCAAAACTATGCGAAGCTGTCTTTGAGTACTATTTAAATAATGCATGGCAAACTCGCAATGAAGTAATTTTCAAGGATGTAAAAGACCCATCGCATGCAAAACAATTCATGATCTTCTTAGACACGCTTGGATGCAAGACCTCCGAAGTTCAGATAGTTTTATTTGATAAATCACCTCGGTCTAGAGCATTGGCCAAGTGGAAGGAACATCTTAAAATATCTTGGCGTAGACCCATTCTAAAATGCTCTCCGCCAAACAAGCAGAACTTGGCAGCCAAGAATTGGCTAGGAATAAAACCCATATTCCATGATGGGAAGGTGCCGATCAAGGATGCCGAAATTGTATTGCAAGGTTCAATTGCCTTTAGATACTTGATGGTGCTTGGAGCAATCATTTTGCCTGAATGGAAAAAAGAGGAACGCCGAATCGCGATAGCCAATTTTTAGAACTTAGCTGCTGTGTTTCCACTACGGCTGCGCACTAACAGCTAAATGGATTGGCATGCATGAACATGAGACAAGTTCGAAAGATAGATAACCGTTACAAGCCTAACAAGAATTTGCCAACATCACTTTTCAGCCAGTTAGCTCAGCTTTGTCTATCATCTCTGTGTTGACAATTTGGTTCGGCGGGAACTTCAGGCCTGTATTTACTGCGGCTATTCTCACGCGCCCACCATCCTCGTCTTCAAGCGCAATCCAGATTAGGGAATCGTCACCTTCGTCCTGAAACTCAGGCCTGATTCTAATGATGTCATTCTTCTTAATCATAACTACCCTGTTCTCTCATCTTTACCAAGTTACAGGCTTGTGAATATTTTCGCCAGGAATCGGGTTAGGCAATTGACTGGCTTCTAATGCCCAAGTGCGAATGGGTTTAACAAAGTCAGCATGTTTTTTAAGTTGGCGAGAAGTCCCCCTGACTGGCGCCCCTGGTGTAATCAAACCAATCACCTTATTATGCTGTTCCTTCACCAATCTCAACGAGTCAGATAAATCGGAATCATTGGAAACAATCACAGCGCAATCGTATGCATCCAGCCAAGCATCATTAAGCACATGCAAAGCAAGGTTCACATCAGATCCCTTTTCTTCGTTTTTCCAAACCTGCACTTTTTCTGGGGGTGGATTGGCGTGCTCCATAGAAATCTTATGTCGCAGGAAATGTCCGAAGTGGAGTTCAACTAGTGGGCAGTACGTAGTCAGAGCTCGCAAGTAAGTGTCTTGCCGAACATGGACATCGGGATCGGTTAGTGTGGGTTGGACGCGCGCCGTGAAATACTTGACCTTAACCACGTCATTTTGGTCACCCAAGACATTCTGAAATAGCTTAACTGGATTAAGCCATTTCCATTGCGTGCCTTTGACTTCACCGTAGTAAAAATTGAAGCCGTCAATGTAGACGATGGTACGGTGGGGTGCTGGATTTGTCATTTCATATCCCAGAAAAAGCAGAGGCCTCCGAAGAGGCCTCGCACCCGACAGCCGAAGCCACCGGGGTAGTAGTTTTTATATTAACTTGAACAACCAATTTGGTCAAACCTGTGTTTTCAGGTAATTTCATGGTCGCTTCTGATCTTTTGAAGAATGTTTACCTCCAACACACTTTCTCCTCTCTCGTTTCTCCCACTCCTTTACCAACACCGCAATTATGCCTATGAGTATGACGACTATTAAAATCATATATCCAAGGTCCATTCCATTTTCAGTTTTCATTGTTTATTCCTGTTCTCATCAAAATGATGTCAGAACATCTGCAGGCAAGGTAAATAAGTTTCCTTTGCGATGAGGATGTTTGGTTCCCCAGCCACCCTTCTGATTAGCCAGCATCGAAGCGAGCGAGCTTTCGCCACTCAGCTTGTCTGCAATGCTCAGTAGTGTTGCTTCTGGGGTGGCCGGCGCTCTTATCCCAATCCACTCAGCTCCAGGCGCTGCTGTGAGCGCATGGATCAGCGAAAGGTAGTGCTTGTCCTGAATCAAAATTCGATTAGTAGCCATCGCTGCTGAAATCCACTCGATAACTGTGTGTCGATGTCCAACCAACTTCCCTCTATCAGTCATGCCCCAACTACCATTTCCCCACAGGTTGTACTCTTCTGCTTTACCAACGTCATGCAGGAAAGCTGCTGCTAAGCTGATTCCTAGATTCGCTTGAGGATATCGAACGGCATTCAACATCACAGTTTCGGCCACTTCTGTTGTATGCAGTAAGTTCCCATTCACGATTGAGTGGTGTCCATTCATAGAAGCAGGCCTATTGCAGAAGTGACGGAACCGAGTCCCTTTCCAGAGGATTGCCACAATCAAGTGGTTTAGATTATCTGGAAGAGTATCCAACACAGTCTTTGCGCGCTTGACCAAGTCGCGGTCTTTCACCCAATCAAACGGCACGGTTTCGAATAGATTCGTTCCCTTGATAGGATGCTCAAGCAAAACCAAACGGCTGATTTGAATCGCCCCACCAACACTATTCACCGGAAGTTTCCAGCGAATTGACACGAGCATGTCTGCTTTCAATCGGATATCCGGTTGTGAGCGAGTGAATGACACAGTCATACTCGCTTTTTCATTGAATATCTCTACCCGATAATCGGTCCCACGGCCGTTTGCTGTTGGCGATGCTTTGATTCCAGTGATACGAAACACGCTAGGCAACTTATCGATCGGTGGAATATTCTGTGCATTATTCATTGCGTGACTCCTTTTCTTCTTTCATGCTTTTCTCAGTAGTGCATGGCTCCTGTTTCGCGTCATGCTCAATATTGTTTTGGGGGATATCTATTGCACCGTTCTGCATCAACAGTCTCTCGAAAGCGCTACCGTCCTGACGAGTTAGATTCGGCACAAAGCGTGAATACACGCGGAACAACATTTCAGTCGTTGAGTGCCCCATCTGCATTGCGATCCACTCTGGCGACTCGCCTGACGCCAACCATAAGGTCGCAGCCGTATGTCTAGTCTGATAGGCTCGACGTGGCTTTAGTCCCAAGTATCTCAGCAGCGGATACCAAACTCGATTCGTGACATTCTTGTTGTCGAGTGGCTTCAAGTTTCGTGTACAGAAGACGTACTCGCATTTCCCCTTTGTAACTTTCTCTTGTGCTTTGAGTGCGTCGTGCACCACCTGCGACATTTGAATGTCGCGTTGCGAGCTGTCATTTTTCGTGTATTCGTCTTCACCTAACACGATCGTCTCGCGCACCAAGATCAGGCGCTTCTCGAAGTCGACATACTTCCATTTCAAACCATCAGCCTCGCCGCTACGCATGCCTGTAAAGAATCGCATGGTGTAGTAGCTCTTGAAGTCGGGTCTGATAGAAGCAAGAATCATTCTCACTTCATCTAACGTGAACGGATCGACATCTGTCCGTTTCACTTTAAGCTGTTTGATATTCTGGAACGGCGTGCGAAAATCAAAACGGTCGGCGGCTTCATTAATAATCTGCCTCAACAAATTTAAAATCTTGTTGATGCGGCGGTTGGATAACATGCTTTCCTTGCCCCGTGCCTGGACTTTGGCGAGATCAGCACGGTATGCAAGTAAGTCTGACTTGGTGATTCGGCCGACCTCCCAATCCCCCCAATGCGGAATGATTCGACTATCCACATCACTGCGGATTGTTTTCTTGTGCGACCGACGCCACTCAACCACTTTTTCTGAGTACCAAGTCTCAACGAAGTCACTCACCATTGGCGTGCCACCGACACCTGCATTGCCTTGCTTTTTACCTTGCCCAAGCGCATTCGCAACCGCTTGATTGACCTGAGTTGGGGAAGACGGTGGAGCCGTTACTTCGAACTTCTCAGCATTCTTACTACCTGGAAAAAATCGAGGGTAGTCAAAAGTCCCTGCCGCGATCTCCGCTTCGATTCGCTCCAAAACTTTTTGAACTTTCTTACGATTGGCAGGCGTATCAGTAAGCGCTGTTTGTTCTCGACAGCGAATCCCTTTGAAGTAGAAGTCGAAGATTAAGCAACCCGACTCTTTGCGAACTTGAATACTACCCATGGCACACTCCTCCTCCGACCATCGGAATCGCCAAAGTACTGCCAGATGCAGCCATATCTCGCTCAATGGCCTCCCATATATATAAAATCTTGCGGCCACCGAAAGGGCGAATGTAGTGAACACCTTCAAGCAGCACGCTATCCTTCATGCGCTCCCTGATAGTGCGAGAGTCGTAGTGAATGCGTTCGGATAGTGCTTCTGTGGTTAGATAAGTTTTTTGTGTCATTTTGACTTCCTTGTGATGTTTATAAAGTTACCGTGATAATTAAAAGCATCACGATATGCTCATTATGCACATCTAAAGACAAAACGCAACATCTTTTGATACACTAACGCATCAAATGTAAATATGGGGCTTACTGAGATGCTCAGATTCAGGCTTAAGGAGTTACTTGCTGAGAGGGAATTTCAGGAAGGCAGGGTCATTACGATGGTTGAAGTTGCCAACTCAACAGGCATACATAGGATGACTCTTTCAAAGTTATCAAACCACCGTGGTTACAACCCAACGGCAGATGTTCTTGATCGTCTTTGCACATACTTCAACTGCAGGATTGAACAACTAGTGGAGCACATTCCTGATTTGCCGCTGAAGTAATTTTTCTAGTTCTTCCTCAACGAAATTTCATTCCACTCTTAAATCTTTTCACAACCACCACATTGCAAATGACATTGAAGAATATTCCTGTGGTTGATTTATTCGCTGGCCCAGGTGGATTAGGGGAGGGATTTTCTAGTGTTAGCGGTAATGCATTCAATATTCTAGTTTCAGCTGAAAAAGACCCGCATGCGCATCAAACATTAACGATGCGGGCTTACTTTCGGTTGCTTCTTAGAAATAGGCCAGACCAACTCTCGGTATATACCGACTATTGCAATGGAACCCAAACACAACCTTGGAATGAAGACACTAAAGAACTTTGGTGCCAAGCTGAAAATGAAGCTAGGCTAATCGAACTTGGAAGCGAACTTGGCAACGCGGAATTAGATGGAATACTTAAGACCAAACTTAACAAGTCAGAACCGTGGGTACTAATTGGCGGCCCACCTTGCCAAGCATATTCATTAGTTGGGAGATCTAGAAATAAGGGCAAGACGGATTACGTAGCTGAAAATGATCACCGTCACTTCCTCTATAAAGAATATCTGAGGATCATTAAAGATTATCGTCCGACCGTTTTCGTAATGGAAAATGTCAAAGGCATTCTTTCTTCGCAAATTAACGGTGAGTTGATCTTCAATTCAATATTGAAAGATCTCTCGGACCCAGACTCTGCTTTCGGCATTTCCCCACCTCGTTGCGGGTATCGCATCCATTCTTTGGTAAAGAACGTTGAGTTCAAGCGTGGCGATGCGCCCGACTCTATTGATCCTCGCGACTTCATCGTGCGCAGCGAAGAATATGGAATACCCCAAGCTAGACACCGAGTCATACTGCTTGGAGTAAGAGAAGACATCACAATCAAAAAGAAACTGCTCCAGAGACTGGGCACCCTGACTGTTGCTGATGTCATTAGCGGCCTGCCACCACTCCGTAGTCGGCTCAGCAAAGTTTTGGACTCAACTAAAGCATGGAAAGATATGGTCCTTGAAAGTGCTGCCTATCTAAATAGCAACACCTCTGACAAGCTTCTCCAGAAGAGCCTCGGAAAGGCGATTAAGAACATTCCAAAATATGATCAAACTGGAAGTCTTCAACACCCGATGGGTAAATTTCAAGGAGGCGTAAGCAACAATAGCAATCTGAACAAATGGTTCACAAGTAACCGCCCTACTGTTTGGCTAAATCACGAAGCCCGAGGTCATATGGAAAGTGATCTTCGACGGTATCTATTCGCTGCTGCCTATGCGGAGGCTCACTCAATCTCGCCAAAGGGGGCTGAAGACTTCAACATTGATGGCTTAAAACCAAATCACAAGAATTGGGAGTCTGGACATTTTTCAGACCGGTTTCGAGTTCAACTATCTGATAAACCTGCAACAACCGTTACGAGTCACATATCAAAGGATGGACACTACTTCATACACTACGATCCAGCCCAATGTAGAAGTCTGACCGTTAGAGAAGCCGCTCGAATCCAGACCTTTCCTGATAATTATTTTTTTCAAGGGAATAGAACTCAGCAGTATCACCAAGTTGGAAATGCGGTCCCTCCTTATCTTGCTTGGCAGATTGGCGAGTTAGTTCACGATCTCTTAAAGCAGTCGGTGACAAGCAAACAATCAGCATGATAGATGCTCATATCACTAGAGGCATATCAGTGATATCTCTTCAACGAATCTCTGCAATATTCATTGAGCAATCAGAATAGGTTGCACCCAAGACCGCTTCGCGACATTCCGGTTTTTTTGCCCACTCCGAAATCATTCTTCCACCCGATGAGCGATGCAGGACATCGTTTACTTCTCGGGCCCAAATAGCAACTTGTGAAATCAATTCGGGAGAAACCGCTTGGCGTTCCCAGACTCGTTCTAGACTGAATCTTTCGCCCAGCTTCACAGCTAACAGGGATACGGTATATGCAGCCACATTAGCTTGAAAGGCCGGAAACATTGGGCGCACTGCCTTATGAACTGCCTTAAAGACAATCGCTTTAGCCACCATAGATTTGAACTCAGCAACATCCGGGCTTGGAGGCAAAGGCTCTCCATCATCAACAGTTAGCGTGGACATGAATCGATCAAAATTTTTCTGGGACCCCAAGCTCACAACGTCTGGCAATCCATTCCAAGCATTAAGATATTTAGCCAAATCTGTCTTGGTAATCTTTCTTGCGGGTGGTATGGCTTCCTTCAATGTTCTGAGTTTTGCAGGGGTAGTACCTTCCCGTGAGAGCATTGTGTTGTAGCTTCCAGCAGCTCGCTCATAGAACCAACGTCCCGTTCCATCGGGACAATATACGGTAAGAGAAAGCCGCTCTACCTCAACATGGAATGGTTTGTTTGCAGACAGGTCGGATTGTCTAACCGCATTTTGACTATTAGCATAGCGAGAGATATCCGACACTAATGCCTCTTCTCTAGCAGCATCCTGAACCTTCATGACGATGATTTTTGCCGGAACTCTTACGCGCGACAAATCAGTATCAGGATATTTCTTTTTAGCAAAATACAGTGATGCTGTCGTTTGCCCTCCATTTACGATTTGCAGTCCTTTCAACCAAGCGATGCCGGTAGAACCGACCGCTGTCTGCGCAAGGCTCATCTCATCAGCAACCAACACAATCCCATTGTTATAAGCCATAAACTTTTCAGGATAGTCTCGAAGTGTTTTCTGAATTCCTGCATTAACACCCTTCCCTTTAACACTTAGGAATGATCGTACATTCGCTTCCAACAATCTCGCTCCAAATTTCTCGTAGATAAATCTCAAGGCCTCTCCTGGGATAGCCGCGAGCGCATAGTCGTAGTCTTCCGTTTCTCCTGGAACATAAACACAAGGTAAAGGGGAGCCTGAGACTTGGGTAAAATCGACAATCAATTCATCACGCGGCTTCCCTTCAGACCAGTGGCGGTGTAAACGTTCAATATCCATCACTTCCAGCCGAACTGATTTTCGACCAATTTCACGGGTCTTAAATGTCTTTGATTTTGCGACCCTGTCCGTTAAAACGTATATGCGGATTTGCTCTAGGCTGTTGTACGTCTCTCTAATCGTTAACGCCAGTGAATACACATCACTTGATGGATCCAGTTTTGAATCCATCTTCCCTTCTGCACACAGAGAAAGAAACCTTAGGCATTGTTCAGCCGCTGTTTTAGTGTCGGTATCAGAAATCGGAGTGGGTACATCTACTCCTTCGTAAAGACTGACAAATAGATCAAGTTGATCAACGTCCTCAGACATTGCATAGCCAGTTAGACGCAACACAGCATTGCCCACACGACTCTGAAAGTGGCAGACAACCGGTTCGAATGTCATTCCGATTTCAGACATGTGCTGCATGACGATGTCTGAAAATACTAACTCGTCATAAAGAGCAGCGCCCTCGCTCATCTGGGCTTTAACTTCGGCTTGTGTCTCTCTTATAAAGTCGACGAGTTCCATGCTTATTCCACTCCAAGTTTGTTAAATGCGGTTGGCAAATCCAAATCTCGACCCTGCACACGGTCTAAGTCAATTTCGTACATTACTTTTCGAATTGCAGAAGGAACGTTACCTGCGATGATGCGCGGAAATTCATTGTCCACTTCTATCAATCGCAACTTGTCCAAAGACACCCTTCTAGAATAATGATGCGCATGTGAATCAATATATCCTGCTGCAAGCAATCTATTAGTAAATACTATTCCTGCTTCTAATTCCTCTCGCATCAAATCTCTAGTACTCGCAATTAGTTCCGGTAGGTTGTACCCAGATTCGCTTTGAAGTAGACGAATGCCAGAAATAAATATTGGCTTCCGGATGGAATCATCCAGTTGCTCTAGCGACCCTATTTTCGCTGGGAACCCCATTGAGGACAGAGTAGTCTTCACTTCAATTGCTCCGATACCAATCTCAAAATCTTGAATTCCATTCAACGGTCCGACCCATGATTCAATCGCTTTAATTTTTGGATTACTACATACCAATAACTCGCCCAGAAATATCAGTTCACCAATCAAGCCAATTTCAGCTTCAGGGCCTAACGCTTGTGGGCCCTTCTTCATAAACTCCTGCCATGACCTTACTCGCCTCGTAAAGGCGCGTAGCACCTCAGCCTCGCCTTCTGTAGAAGCGAAATCAATAACACCAACGACGTCGGAAACCATTTCAGCGAACAGTTCAAAGTTGCCAGATTCTTTCCTAGTCAGAGCAACCCACGTTCTATTGTCTCCGTTGAGATGAACACTCAGCATCTCAAAGCCATGCCCTTCTGGTAGCTTTTCTGTTGCAGGAATAGTTACAGACGAAAATCCAACTAGTAGTGCCTCCTCATTTCCAGGAAATCTTCGCCCTGCCATGAGTATGCATGTACCGGCTTTTGAAACGCGTATTGTGCGCCAACCATCATCCTTAGAATGACCCGAAAGCGCATCCCACGCTAGGTGATACTCCTTAATCTGCTGAGCCATATTCAGTCTCCCAAAGTAAGTGATCGACCTCGTAGACCACCTTTGTTCCAGATGTGCTCGTTGGGAAACTAACGCCGAAAGCCATTACAGGTGTTGTCGTATCACTCAATCCTGCATCTACAGGATCAAGTGGGTAAATTAGCAATAATCCACGCTCAGGAGCTTTCACGACACTGCCGCTACCTTCCCCTCTGATACGGCGTATAGATGGCCCATTTGGCAACAAGGGGCTAGAAGGTGCTGCACCATCCTTCTGGCGAGCCGGGTCGGGTTTCCACGACCTTAACGTCATTTCCATCGCTGCGCTCCAAGCTTCAAAATCAAGATCAATGGCCTCATCCCGTGGTGACAGCAGACGACCAATAGAATATCGATCTTTAATTTCTTCATCCCTCTTCCGTTTAGACATAGCGTCTATTCTCAAGCCATCTTGGAACGTATGACCACCTCCAGTACCCGCCCCCCCGCCTAGAAGAGCAACAGTCCAAGATGTAAGTTCACCGACCTTGGTCATGCTCCTTATGAATTCAGCAAGCAAAGCGCTGTTAACCTTTCTGGCTTTGGGGTGCGTCACGTAAGAAGCAAAGAAGTCAGACACACATTCTGAAGATACGTCATTCCAAAGAAAACCTGTCCAAACATGGTCAGATCCTTTACGAACACGCCGAGGATCAATTTCAGTAGGCGCTCCCAATACAGATATCAAGTTATTAGTTGCATCAAGATTACGCTTGAGAATTTCAGCATCTTGGTGGAACGCAACCGTTTCCAGAAGTTCACCGCTGAAGGAAATTTGCAAATTCTTTGCAGTCCGCATTTTGAGAGGTGAAGTAACCATTAATACGGGGTGTGACTGCACCTTAAGTCCGTACTCTTTCGGAGTAGCGCCGCTCTCAGCCATTGCATCAAATTCCTCACGCAACTCCTCTGATGCATCTGCGATATGACCGAACCATTCCACCAAATCAGAGGTCGTATATAGCCTGCACAAATCGATGTAACTTGGCCTGTACCCGAACCAACGGCCCATTTGCATCAATGTATCGTACATTTTGGAAGTCCTAACGAAGTAACTCACGCAGAGTCCTTCAAGTGTCAAACCGCGCGCTAGTTTGTCTCCCCCTATAGCAATTACCTTCAACCCTTTACCCGACTGAGCTGCGTAATCCAGCGCGTCCTTCGCAGTACCATTTATCATTCGTACATCGATGTCTGCCAGAACATCAGGAAGCACAGACAGTATTTCTTCCCAAGAAGGAAGTTTCAGCAAACCTTCCTCCTCGGGCATGCTGTGCCGAATATCCAAACAGGTGGGCACAAAGTCCTCGTCCCACAGCTGCTGAAGTTCAGCAAGCAGTCCTTCGTGATCGACTCGACGAGTAATTTTTTGTCGCATGCGCGTCACAATATTTGCAACCTGCCGATGTACCTCTTGCTGTACTAAATTAAAGCGTGTCACGTGCACCAGCATTGATGAATGTTCTTGAGACTGGCCCCTAACAACCCTAGCGGCACAAGCTAAAACAAAAGATGAAATCGCCTCATGCAATGATGGAGGCACATCCGCCTTACCTCCATACAAGGGTTCATATTCTTTATTGTGTTTGGGCGGCATCCAACCACCAGTGCCTTCTTTATCCACATGATCAGCAACATCACGAATTAATGGCAAACCACCGTTCCGTCCTTCTGGGGAGCGCAACCCAAATACTCTTGCAGGTCCAACGTAATTCGAAGGAGCTGCCAAGTTGATAATGAATGATTGTGGGAATAAATCAGGACCTTCATCGGAGGTTTCATTTCTACGATGAATAAATATATTAGCGAAAGGAGTGGCGGTGTACCCCACATATGCAGACTTACCAAAAGAGTGAAGTATTTTTCTGATCCGACTGTTTATCGCTTTGGGTTGATGCTCATCATCTGGCGTCCCGTCTGGGTTAAACAGCTGCTCTCCCGTATCTACCGATGCATGATCGGCTTCATCATCAATCAACAAGAGAGGTAAGTTAGAAACAAACCTTCTGCCTGTAGCGGAGTCTGTCGAATCAGCCACATGATTGCGAATCCATTTTAGAAGACGCTCCAGTACCGTTTTGTTTTTCTTAACCACAAACAACCAAGGACGTTGTTCAGGAGAGATGGCGTAGTGCTGAGCGACTTGGGTGTTGAAATCCCCTTTGTTTGAACGATTGGTAGCGCAGTTCGGTCGAATGTCAGAATCACTATCAAATTCACCAACACCTATTGGAATTACGCTTTCTCCATCAGCAGAGGTTTCATAACCAAGAAAGCTTTCTTCAAGCCGAATTTGTGTCTGTGAGCGCAGATTGTTATGAAGCCCGGCGAGTACGATAATAATTTTGTACCCAGCATCAGCTGCCTTACAGATAAGCCCTGAATAATTCCCGGTTTTTCCTGATTGGACATGGCCAACAACAAGACCGCGCCTATCCCATGAACCTTCACGTTGTGGATCTTCAAGTAGTGCGAGTATCTTATCGGTTGATTTATCCAGAGCATCTACAGCAGTGGCCGCCATCTTTCGCTCAAGCCACCCCTGATATCTCTGCCAATATCTCCAGTCTTTCTTTCTTACTGAAACCAACCATGGCTCGTGACCCTCATGATCTACTAGAGTTGAATCTTGGCCTATCCAGAGGCTGAAACGGCGTATCAATTCCACTATCGCAGCGTGTCTGTATATATCCCCCCCCGACACCAATCGAACAGCAACATCGACCTTTTCAGCAATGAGTGAAGGCGTGATAGCTGTTTTTTCCTTCTCCACCATTAGTAAGGTTTGAGCGAGACTAATCACACTTGCTAGATTCTTAATATCATCTTCTGACATAGCTTCACCTTTCTTTGAATCAGGCCCCACTATCAATCCGATAGTGATGCTACTAGGTTAGGGAAATTTTGAAACGGCTCGGTACCCAACAAAGTTCGTTTTGCTAAATCCGAAGACATTCCCTTGCGGCCAGTCATGTCCGCATAAAGGACATTAAGTACTTGGATTACATTTTCAGGAGGTTCGCTCGCAAACCCAGTACTTGGCATATCTTTATTTTCAGCCGTATCTAGCCAGATTCGTTGCACAGGTACTGTTTCCTCAATCACTCTTAACATCGCTTTGACTAAAGGGAGCATTTCGCCTGCACTATCGAGTACGGCTGCAACAGAAGGATGTTTCTCATCAACTCGATATCGGATG
>JAVBYP010000265.1 GCA_030823965.1 Sideroxydans sp. | reverse complement strand
ACGAATGACAGACCGCATCCAGCCAAGACATGCCCGCCCATTTCAAGCTACCGATACAGGCCAAGGTGATGCCTACATAAACGATCCACAGATTACGTGCCGTGTCGGCGATGCGGGGTGTAAGGGCGGAATCCTTCATTGGTCCTGGCGTCTCAGCTTTGAACAGCTGTCGGCCACCGATGCCAAGCAATGGCAACACGGCAACAGCCAGCACGATGATGCCCAAGCCGCCCAACCAATTCAGTTCATGTCGCCATATGTTCAGAGCTGGCGGCAGATTGTCGAGTCCGACAAGCACGGTCGCACCTGTGGTAGTCATTCCAGACATCGTCTCGAAGTAGGCATCCGTGAACGACAGATTGGGGATCATCATCAACAAAGGGAGGGTGCTAAAAGCCGGCATCGCAGTCCACATCGCCACCACCAGCAAGTAGCCATGGCGGATGGAGAGTTCACCTTTGTGTCTGCGCGTCAGCATCCACATCAAAGTACCTGCCGCAGCGGTCCATACCATCGCCAGCAAGAAATCGAACAACATGACGTAGTCGCCGTAGATGAGAGACGCGACGATAGGCATGAGGTAGGCGATGCTGAATACCACCAGCAACAGGCCTAAGGCATGGATAACAGTAAAAGCACGCTTCATCAGAAGAACCCGAGTTTCACTTGGAACAATTGCTCGACCTTGCGGATCATCTTCTTGTCGATGACGAACACGATGACATGGTCTTCTGATTCGATCACCGTGTCGTGATGTGCGATGACGACTTCGCCGTTGCGCACGATGGCACCGATGGTCGCTCCACGCGGTGATTGGATCTCATCGATGCGGCGCCCAACGACTTGTGAAGAATCACGATCGCCGTGGGCGATCAGCTCCAAGGCTTCAGCCGCACCACGACGCAGCGAGTGGACTGCGGCCACGTCCCCTTGGCGTACATAGGCAAGCAAAGAGCCGATGGTGACGTGTGCGGGCGACAGCGCGATGTCGATCTTGCCACCTTGGACAAGGCCCACATAGGCACTGCGATTGATAAGACCGATCACTTTGCGTGCGCCGATCTGTTTGGCCAACAGCGCCGACATGATGTTGTTTTCATCATCGTTAGTCAGTGCGCAGAACACATCCACATCCTCGACATGCTCCTGCTGCAAAAGATTCTCGTCGGTGCAATCGCCGTGTAGTACGAGTGTCTTACTCAATTGGCTGGCAAGACGTTCGCAGGCTTTTTTATTGAACTCGATGAGTTTGACCTGATAGTCATTCTCTAGCGCTTTAGCCAGGCGTTTGCCGATGTTGCCGCCGCCTACGATCATCACGCGCTTGGTCGGCTTGTCCATACGACGCATCTCTTTCAATACGCGGCGGATGTTCTCAGTCGCGGCGATGAAGAATATCTCATCCCCTTCTTCGATGACTGTGGTGCCCTCTGGGCTGACTGCTCTGTCCTTGCGGAAGATCGCAGCGACGCGAGTCTCGACCTGAGGCATATGCGTACGCAAGAAACTCAGAGGCTTACCTACGAGAGGCCCGCCTTCGAAGGCACGCACGGCGACCAGCGAGACTTTGCCATCTGCGAATTCCAAGACTTGCAACGCCTCTGGGAACTCGATCAGCTTGGTGATGTAATCGGTGAGGATCTGTTCAGGGCAGATGGAGAAGCTCACACAGAAATTATCTGTGCTGAACACTTCATCGCGGTTGAGGTATTCGGCAGAGCGGATGCGTGCGATACGGGTGGGCGTGTTGTACAGCGAAGCCGCTAATTTGCAGGCGACCAGATTGACCTCGTCGCTCTGCGTCACCGCCAACAGCATATCCGCATCAGCGATCCCAGCTTGTTCCAGTATGGATGGGTGGGCGGCATTCCCTACGACGGTGCGCAGGTCGAGACGGTCTTGTAGCAAGCGCAATTTTTCAGCATCCGCATCGACGATGGTGATGTCATTCGATTCGTTCACTAGACTTTCTGCAACGGTAGAGCCGACCTGTCCGGCCCCCAGAATCAGTATCCTCACGCTTCATCCTTCCATTTGATCGAACAACCCATGCTGGCGAGTTGTTCGCGCGGTCCTTGTCCTGTTCTAGCTATTTGCAGCATGGCATTGAACAGGTCACGTTGTGCATCGGGTGCCGCTTCCTTGCGCGAAGCGTCCAGCCGACCACGATATTGCAATTCTAAGTCCGCATTGAAACCGAAGAAGTCCGGTGTGCACACCGCGCCGTAATCCTTGGCGATCTGCTGGGTCTCGTCCCACACGTAGGGGAAGGGGTAGTCGTACTGTTGGGCGATGAGCTTCATGTTGTCGAAACTGTCTTCTGCGTAGTCGGCAGGGTCGTTCGACATGATGGCGATGCTGTTGATGCCATGTTGCTGTAGTTCTCGCACGTCACGGATGATGCGGTCGCGGATGGATTTGACGTAAGGACAATGGTTGCAGATGAACATCACCAATAGACCGTTCTTGCCGCGAGAACTCTCTAATGAGTGGCGCTTGCCGTCGATACCTAACAAATCGAACGGGCGCGCTTTCCAACCAAAATCGCATAGAGGGGGTTGCAGACTGACCATACAAAAACTCTCCCAAAAACCAACGTTGTTCTTCTGCTCGTTATATTATCACGCCCGTTCCCAACGCCCTTTGATTGCTATGGCTGCGCCACGTTTCTACTGCCCACCTCCGCTACCGCTGAGTACCAATGCCGAACTGCCCCCGGATGCGGCTCACCACGCCAGTCGAGTGTTACGTCTGCGGGTCGGTGATGCGGTACAGATCTTTGATGGCTTGGGCAATGCCTTGGATGCCACCATCCACGCCATCAACGGCAAGCATGTGATGTTAGGCAACCTGCAAACCGTGCTTGATACCAGTTCGTCGAACCTGCGCATTCACCTGGCGCAGGCTATGTGTAGTAGCGAGAAGATGGATTGGGTCATCCAGAAAGCGACCGAGCTGGGGGCGACGAGCATCCATCCCGTACAGACCCAGCGCAGCGTGGCGAAGCTCTCCGAGTCGAGGGCCGAGAAGCGCGGGGCGCACTGGCAAGGAGTGACAGTCGCCGCGTGTGAGCAGAGTGGTCGCAACACATTGCCCACCACCCATGTGCCGATGGAATTGGACGCGTGGCTAGAGACACAACGTGGCAACGCCCATAAGAAATTCATCCTGCTGCCGGAAGGTGCGACGGGCTTACATGAACAGACGGGAATTGAAAAAGACGTCGTGTTGTTGATCGGTCCTGAAGGTGGTTTCACCTCGGACGAAGCACTGAAAGCGCAGCATGCGGGCTTCCTGCCTATCCGTTTGGGCCCACGCGTGCTGCGTACCGAGACAGCTGCAATCACCGGTATCGCCGCCTTGCAGACACTGTGGGGCGATTTTCGTTAAGGAGTGACTATGCCGTATGTGAACATCCGTATCGCAGGAACATTGAGCCGAGAACAAAAAGCCAAGATCGCGGAAGAGATCACTGACACCTTGGAGCGTATCGCCCACAAGCCAAAGCCATACACCTCCATCGCTTTCGACGAACTGCCCGACGAGAACTGGGCGATAGCAGGTAAGTTATTGGATGAAGCGTGACGGTGTATGCGACCGTTCCCGCACCAGCGGGCTGCGCCCCACCGTGTCGCGGTCGCTACACCTACATCGCTTTCGATGAACTGCCTGATGAGAACTGGGCCATTGCGGGAAAGTTGTTAGACGAGGACTAAGTCGTCGCTATGCCAGCAGTCTCTCAAGTTGATTGAGGATGAGCATTCCCATAGTCAACGATAAGACGCTCAAAGTGATACCTACACTGGTAGGGTGATGGAGTACCCAGTTATCGACCTCCATGTGCATCTTGTCTAAAGGTAGCGTCCTTTTGCGTAGCGTGTACCAGCGGTCCGTATAGCCTTCGATCGTGGCTAAAACCTTGGGAAAGAAGATCACCAAGAGTCCAACTAATAAACAAAGGAGATTGCTGATCAGCAAGAATCCTTTCAGGTTGCTGGCGACACCGCCGATCTCTTGAGGAGTGAGGCTTTCCTCGAAGAAGGCAAGGCTTGGACTAAGGTCGGCCCCGGCGATCAACGTGATCGACACCGTAGCGCCAACGATGATCGTGACCCCTAGGAGGGTCCTCCGTTTCAGCAAGGTAGGCTCGACGAAATGAGGGGTCGAAAGTGATCGCGTCATCTTGCGCACCGAGACCCATCGGTTCAGTACATCGAAGAGTTTGAGTGCACGCTTACTGCGCAATGACAAGGCGATCCCGACGAAGAACGAAAACACGCTGGCGATCAGGAAGAACACAAAGGTCATGTAGAGAAAGACAGGGTAAGAGATTTGACTGATCAAGTTGTTCATGTTGAATTCCCCCTAGATGACTATGTCTGTTATTTGAAATTATTCTATGCTCTTTTACGATGAGCGGATAGGCAAGAGAGGCGTTGTGTTCATGGTAATTTTTCTGAACTAGGTGTCTAATTGCGACCATTCCAAAACTATACGACGATTGACAGATATGCCACTCCAATCAACCGAGTTCGTTAACTGGTTCCGCTCCGTCGCACCCTACATCAACGCCTTTCGCGGCAAGACGTTCGTCATCGCGTTCGGCGGCGAGGTGGTGGCGGACGGCAAGTTCGTCGAACTGACGCATGACTTCAATCTGCTTGCTGCCCTAGGCATCCGCCTAGTGTTGGTGCATGGCGCACGCCCACAGATCGAGCAACATCTATCCAAGAACGACTTGGCGGGTACTTACCATCAAGGCATCCGTCTGACGGACGCCGAGACCATGCAATGTGTGAAAGAAGCGGTCGGCCGCACACGTCTTGAGATCGAAGCGTTACTGTCGATGGGTTTGGCAAACTCGCCCATGGCGAATGCGGATATCCGCGTGGCGGGAGGCAACTTCATCACCGCACAACCCATCGGCGTCATTAACGGCGTCGATCTACAACACACGGGCACAGTACGTAAGGTCGATGTCGCAGCGCTTAGGGATCGCATGGAGTTCGGCGAAGTGGTTCTTTTGTCACCCTTGGGTTATTCGCCCACAGGCGAGGTGTTCAACCTCACCTTGGAAGATGTCGCGACGGCGACCGCCATCGCGCTGGATGCCGATAAGTTGGTATTCATGATGGACACTGACGGCGTACAGGACAAGAAAGGCAATCTCGCCAAGGAACTCACCATCCTGCAGGCGCAGGAGATCTTGAACAAGAAGAGCAAGCTGCCCGATGACATCGCCATGTTCCTGCCGTGCGCGGTTCGCGCTTGTGAGGCCGGTGTGGCACGCACCCATCTCATCAGCCGCCATACCGATGGTGCATTGCTACAAGAGCTGTTCAGCGACGATGGCATCGGCACCATGGTGGTGGAGAGTACGCTCAACACCTTGCGTGCGGCGACCATCGAAGACGTGGGTGGCATCATCCAACTGCTACGTCCGTTGGAAGAGGACGGCATCTTGGTGCGGCGTTCACGCGAGTTGCTGGAACGCGAGATCGCGCGTTTCGAGGTGTTGGAGCATGACCATCGAATCGTCGGTTGTGCCGCCTTGTATCCTTTCCCCAACGAGGCTTCGGCAGAACTCGCTTGTCTGGCGGTAGATGCCCAATGTCGTGACCGTGGTTATGGCGAGGCCATCCTCAATCACATGAGCAGTCTGGCGAAGTCGCAGAAGATGAAGAAGCTGTTCGTGTTGACGACGCGCACGGCACATTGGTTCGTCGAGCGGGAATTCAAAGAAGCCGATGTGGACCAATTACCTAAAGAGAAGAAGGCGCTGTATAACTATCAGCGTCGGTCCAAGGTATTTGTAAAGAATCTGAAATAGGCGTGTAACAATCAGTCGTTAATCTACAAGTGGAGAATCAAATGGCAAGAATGGTGCAGTGTGTGAAATTGGGTCGCGAAGCAGAAGGTCTAGATAGGCCGATGTATCCCGGCGTGCTAGGTCAACGTATTTACGACAACGTATCGAAAGAAGCATGGCAAGGTTGGATAAAATTCCAGACGATGCTGGTGAACGAGAACCGCCTCAATCTGGCCGATCTCAAAGCACGCCAGTACTTGGCGCAACAGATGGAGAACTACTTCTTCGGGGAGACGCAGATGCCGACCGGCTACGTGCCTCCGAAGGCTTAAGCAGTTCGAATCACTTGGCAAAATCCTATCCAGCGCAGAACTTCCTCAATCGTGAACTCGGGCTGCTGGAGTTCAATCGTCGAGTATTGGCACAAGCGGAAGACACGCGTGTGCCATTGCTCGAGCGTCTCACCTACTTGTGTATCGTCAGTAGCAATCTGGATGAGTTCTTCGAGATCCGCGTCGCGGGACTGAAAGAACAGATCAAGTTAGGCGGTATCGCAGCGGGCCCCGACGGGCTGGAAGCCTCACAGATCCTCAAGCGTCTATTCGCGCCCACGCATCAACTCATCGCACGGCAATATGAAGTGTTCAACAAAGAGCTTGTGCCGGCATTGGCGGCGCAAGGCATCAAGTTCTTCCGTCGTACCCACTGGAATGCAGAGCAGCAAGCGTGGGTAAAAGAGTTCTTCCTGCGCGAGGTCATGCCGGTACTGACCCCCATCGGACTAGACCCATCGCATCCATTCCCGCGTGTGGTGAACAAGAGTCTGAACTTTGCAGTGGAGTTACAAGGTAAGGATGCGTTCGGGCGCAATTCCGCCAAAGCCATCGTACAAGCGCCGCGCGTGTTGCCGCGCACCATTCCGATGCCGCCGGAGATCGCAGGCTGCCCACATGGTTTCGTGTTCCTCTCATCCATCATCCATGCGCATGTCGGCGAGTTGTTCGCTGGCATGGAAGTGCTGGGCTGTTTCCAGTTCCGCGTGACGCGTAACAGTGACTTGTTCGTCGATGAAGAAGAAGTGAAGAATCTGCGTGTCAGTCTGCAAGGCGAATTGCCGCAGCGCCACTTCGGCGATGCGGTGCGGCTGGAAGTGGCGGATAACTGCACGCCTGATCTGGCGGACTTCTTACTGCGTCAGTTCGAGCTGAAACAGGAAGATCTTTACCGAGTGCACGGCCCTGTGAACTTGGTTCGCCTGATGCGCATCCCCGCTCAAGTGCCGCGTCCTGATCTGAAGTTCCAACCTTTCGTGCCGGGTGTGCCTGCGCTCATCCAGAAGAAGGGGGCGGACATGTTCAAAGCGATCCGCAAGGGCGACCTGTTAGTGCATCACCCGTATCAGTCGTTCAGACCCGTACTCGATTTCATACAGCAAGCCGCCAATGATCCCGACGTCGTTGCAATCAAACAGACGGTGTATCGCACGGGCGAAGACTCCGAATTGATGGAAGCGCTCATCAGCGCAGCGCAGCGCGGCAAAGAAGTAACCGTGGTGGTGGAGTTGCTGGCGCGCTTCGATGAGGAAGCCAATATCAACTGGGCGGGGCGACTGGAAGCAGTTGGCGCGCATGTCGTGTATGGCGTGGTCGGACACAAGACTCACGCCAAGATGCTGATGGTGGTGCGCCGCGAAGAGAAGAAGTTGCGGCGCTATGTGCATCTGGGCACGGGTAACTACCATCCGCGTACCGCCAAGCTCTATACCGATTTCGGTTTGTTCACTTGCAATGAAGAGATGTGTGCCGATGTGAACGAGATATTCGTTCAGCTCACCGGCTTGGGCAAAGCGAAGAAGCTCAACCATCTGTGGCAATCACCGTTCACCTTGCATAGCAAAGTGCTCGAATCCATTCGCAACGAGACCAAGATCGCCAAGGAGGGAAAGCGCGGGCACATCATCGCCAAGATGAACGCCCTGCTAGAACCCGAGACCATCATGGCTTTGTACGAGGCATCGCAAGCAGGCGTGAAGGTCGATCTTATCGTGCGCGGTGTCTGTGCCTTGCGCCCTGGTGTTAAGGGCTTGTCAGAGAACATCACCGTGCGTTCCATCATCGGACGTTTCCTCGAACACTCGCGCATCTTCTATTTCCGCAACGAGATGAAACACGATGTCTACCTGGCGAGTGCCGATTGGATGGATCGCAACTTCTTCCGTCGCATCGAGGCGTGTTTCCCGGTGCTGGATGAAAAACTGAAGAAACGCGTGTTGGATGAAGGCTTGAAGATCTATCTGAAAGATAACGTGCAAGCATGGGAGATGGACTGCAACGGATTCTGGCATCGCAAAACGAGTGCACGTGGCGCACAGGTCAGCGCACAGGCAGAACTGATGGGATCGCTAGGGCTAGCGATCGGTGCGGACGAAGACGATTAGGCCTTCTTCGGACGACCAGTCTTGATCTTCTCCAGATCGGCAACCGACTTCTTCAATTGAACCGCCGACAGTTTTGAGAGCAGATGCAGACCAGCGCGCAGTAGCTCGCTCTTCTTCAGATGCACACCGCCGCTAGTCATCGCCTTTTCTTTCAGTACGGCTATCAGTGCGTAGTCGTTTTGCGGCATGGTGAAGCTATCGCGCACGACCTTCACTTTGTCGCCAGACTTCTTTTCCTTCTTATGTTTCTTCTCGGGCTTTGACACGGGCTTAACAGCGGCAGGTTTTGCAACGGCCTTGCTAGGGGTAGGTTTGCGAGTTACAGCAGGCGTACGAGTAGTTCGAGTGACCATGATCTATATCCTCAGATTGATTGTGGCAAAAACAGTATATACGGTATATCCTGCAATCTCATTAGTATTATTCGTGAGGTGTTGATCATGGAATTGATCCTGTGGCGACATGCTGAAGCGCATGACGGTTCCCCCGATATGGCGCGTGAGCTGACTGGCAAAGGTCAGAAGCAAGCAGACAAGATGGCGACTTTTCTGCGCGCCAGGATCCCTGAAGATACTCGCATCCTAGTCAGTCCCGCCAAGCGTACCCAACAGACCGCAAGCGCACTCACCAAACACTTCCACACCGAAGCAGCACTCGCTCCCGGCGCATCAGCGCAAGACATCCTGGATGCCATCGGTTGGCCCGACCTCGATACCACCGTACTTATCGTCGGTCATCAACCCTCGTTAGGACAGATCGCTGCCCTGTTGTTGGCGAATTCGAAGACAGGCTTCAGCGTGAAGAAGGGATCGGTGTGGTGGCTCAGTCGCCATACCAGCGAAGGTGATTATCAGACCAATCTGCGCCTAGCCATCGCACCAGATAATTTGTAATCCAAAGGGAGAGCATCATGTTTGAATCAGCTGAACTCGGACACAAGATAGACAAAGCCACCTACGACAAAGAAGAGCCCAAGCTGCGCGAAGCGTTGTTGAATGCGCAATTCGATCTGGCGCAGAAAGCCAAATTCCCCGTCATCATTCTTATCGGTGGTGTGGATGGTGCAGGCAAGGGCGAGACAGTGAACTTGCTCAACGAATGGATGGATCCGCGTCACATCCAAGTGCATGCCACTGGCGAGATGTCGGACGAAGAGCGCGACCGCCCGCCCATGTGGCGATTCTGGCGAGCATTGCCGCCTAAGGGCAAGATCGGCGTGTTCTTCGGCTCTTGGTACACCGAGCCCATCGTGCAGCGCGTCCTCAAGAAGAGCAGCGCCGCCTCACTCGCGCTAGATATCGAACAGATCAACCGCATGGAGAAGATGCTCACCGACGAAGGTGCGGTAGTGCTGAAGTTCTGGTTCCACTTGTCCAAAGATGCGCAGAAGAAACGTCTCAAAGCTTTGGAGAAAGACCCCAAGACCCGTTGGCGCGTCACCAAGTTCGATTGGGAACGTTTCGAACTCTACGACAAGTTCCGCAAAGTGTCCGAGCACACCTTGCGCGAGACGAGCACCGCTGAAGCACCATGGATCGTGGTGGAAGGTTCGGATGCGCGTTATCGCGGTCTGACCGTCGGTAAGATGATCTTGGAGTCATTGCGCAAACATCTGGCCACTCAATCGAAAGCCACTGTCGCCAAGGCGCCACCGTTGCAGGCCGCTATCGATGGCATCGATGTGCTGGATAAATTGGATATGACTCAAGTCATCGCCAAGAAGAAGTTCGATACCGAGTTGGAGAAATACCAAGGCAAACTCGCCTTACTCACACGAAACCCTAAATTCAAAAAGATCGCGGTTGTTGCCGTGTTCGAAGGATCTGATGCAGGCGGCAAAGGCGGCGCCATCCGCCGCATCACTGGCGCATTGGATGCGCGTCACTATCGCATCACGCCCGTTGCCGCACCGACCGAGGAGGAACGCGCACAACCCTATCTGTGGCGCTTCTGGCGCAACGTGCCGCGCATCGGTCGTTTCACCATCTTCGACCGTTCTTGGTATGGCCGTGTGCTGGTCGAACGTGTTGAGAAATTCTGCTCCGAAGCAGATTGGATGCGCGCCTATGGTGAGATAAACGATTTCGAGGAGCAGCTCACCAACAACGGCGCAGTGGTGGTGAAGTTCTGGCTCGCCATCACCAAGGAAGAGCAGCTACGTCGCTTCAAAGAACGAGAGAAGATCGGTTTCAAACGCTTCAAGATCACCGAAGAGGATTGGCGCAACCGCGAGAAATGGGATGACTATGAACGCGCAGTATGTGACATGGTGGATAGGACCAGTACCGAGATCGCACCGTGGACCCTAGTAGAAGCCAACGACAAGAATTTCGCGCGCATCAAGATCTTGAAGACACTGTGTGACCGCATCGAGTCAGCGTTGAAGAAAGTAAAATGACTGGGCGCTAGTCGGTTTCATCGAACAACATCTCCAGCCGCATCACTAGGGCTGGACTGGTGTGGAACTGCTTGTCGGCGGGGAAGTGCAGTTGCGGATCGAGCTCGAAGAACAGCCAGTCACGATGCAGTCGATAGCGGTAGGACACCAACAACACATAGTCCGTCACATGCGTCTTGGGTTCACTTATGCCGAAGACGCTAGCTTGATAGAGTAGGGCAGTGCGCTCGTCCCAAGTATGAAACAGCGAGAAGTCTTGGCGTAGATCGAAGTTCTGTTGATCATGCAGCCAAGTCGCGTTGCTACTGATGCGGAACAGCAGAGGCTCACTGAGCAGTCTTTCAATATCGAATCGAGTCGTTTCACCCGCTCCGATGGTGTTGAACCAAAACACGGTCTCGCTCGCCTTGGTATGCCACGAACCTAGAGTGCCCTTCACGCTGCCACGCGCTCGGGTGAAGGGCGTCGTTGCCGTACCTTGGAACTGCAATCCCGTATCCGTGCTGAAGTGCCAGCGTTCGTTGTACAACCGCTCGAAGCGCAACGCTGCAGCGATGCTCTGCACCGTACTCCGTTTGGTCGTGGCCTGCTGCGTGCGAGACTGGTCAGTGGATAGGTTTTGGTCCGCATCACTTTCGATCGTCAGATGTAGCCTTTGTTCGGTATTGGGTAGATCTAGCTTGGCTCTGCCCGAGAAAACAAAAAGTCCATCCCCGTTGTAGCCCGTCACCCTCGTCAGATCAAGCTGCAACACGCTTTGGTTGCTTTCCTGAAAGTGGCGGTCATCACCGAAGAAACGGTCAATATTGCTGATCAACCCTGTGAACTGCCCAGAAAGATAATCGCGTGGGGCATCCATCGCATCGAGTGATGGCCGAGGGATAAAAGAGGTAGGAGGTTCTGTCACCGGGGTCTCGGCCAGCACATCGTCTGCACATGCAGGCATCGACGACAGCACAGCCATCAACAGCCATACTCTCTTCAGATGGCGATAAGTAGGCAAAGCGTCGTCGTTACTGATCGCGGTTCTTGTCTTGCACCAAAACATAAGGTCTTGCCACTACGGCCCACAGCAGAGCATCCGACTCGTACCAAGCCAATGCCTGCTCATCGGTGACCTTGCCGATCTGCCCCGACGCCAGCCACTGGGCCACTTGTGCCTTGTTGTCCTTGGATATCTGGAACGCGACATCCACCAAGTCGAGGGTCCCATCTACGGCCACCGTCGCGCCACGCGCGAAATAAGGTTGCAACTCGCGCCAGTCGATCTGGGCGGTCTCCAAGTTCACCTGAGCGCGGTCGATGTCTTCTAGTGTCGGTTGTTTCATTGCTGATTCCTATGGTTCTGTACTATCTGGGTTGCGTGATTCAAGCTCATTCCACAAAGCCATTGCGATGGCCGCCCACGCGGATTGATTCACAGTCACCTTGGCGAACTGGTTCATGTAACCTGCGCCGAAGGTCGCCGAATTGGTCTTGTGCATCAGCATCGCCAAGCCGTAAAGCTCCACCTTGATGCGGGCTTGCATATCCCCCTCGCGTGCCGCTTTACGCAACCTATCGATGTTCTGCAACACATCACGCGCGAACATCCTCACTTGATACTCGTCATGAAAGTCCAATCCCAGCGCGAGGCAAGTGCGCTCGATCTGCAACTCTAGATCGTGCTCGCCATGCAGCATGAGATCACTACCAAACATCGTCATGCGGTTGAACCTTTCAGATAATTGTCTTTGTTGCGGATGTAATGCTCGGCCGAGTATCGCAGATACTTCATCTCGTCTTCCGTTAGCGCCCGCACCAACTTGGCAGGCCGCCCCATGTACAACATCCCACTCTCCAACGTCTTACCCGGCGAGATCAGACTGCCCGCACCGATCATCACACGGTCGGGGATCACCACATCGTCCATGATGATCGAGCCCATACCAATGAGGCAGTCGTTGCCGATACGGCACCCGTGCAAGATCACCGAATGCCCCACCGTCACATAGTCGCCGATGATGAGTGGTGAGCCGTCAGGCTTGTCCGCCGTCTTGTGCGATACATGACACATCGTCAAATCTTGGATGTTAGAGCCGCGCCCGACCTCGATACGATTCACATCCCCGCGCAACACCGTGTTGCACCAGATGGAACTGTCATCACCCAGCTTCACATCGCCGATGACTTGGCAGGAAGGGTGTAGATAGACGCGAGAGCCTAGAGTTGGGGAGGTGTTGAGGTAGTTAGATATGGGCATGTGATATTCGAAATCGGATAGTTAATTCGAGTCTGATTCCTTTAGCTTAGCTGCCATCACTTTGTTGAGCCGCCAAAGCATTGATATTCGGTAGTAACAAGGTATCGATTACAACCATCTTTGCTGAAATTAGTGCAATTACGCAATTTCCCTCCAAAAGGTTCTGCCCCTGTGTAGCCCCAAATTGCGCACTTAGATTTTGCAAGTTCCAAACCTTGTTGTTCGTTCAGAACTGGATCTTGAAACGATTCGAATTCGTAGGAAAGTCTTACCGTGCCATCGGATTTACTGCCACCAGTAGCGACATAATTCATCGGGGTTGCGCAGCTGCCCAGAACTATCAACGATGCGAGTAAAGCTGTTGTCCTCCATTTGCCATTCATAACTTTAACCTCCTTGGTTAGAGATATACATCATGATTAATCCTGTTTACGAGCCAACTTCCACGTCATCATCTCCCCCGACCTCAACGGCACGAGCTGATGCTCACCAAACCCCACCGATGCAGGTACTTGCCACTCTTCTTTACGTAGCGTGACCTTCTCGGAATTGCGTGGCAGTCCGTAATAATCCGCGCCGTAGAAGCTGGCGAAGGCTTCCAGTTTGTCCAGAGCCCCTGCCGCCTCGAACGCTTCGGCATACAGTTCAATGGCGTTGTGAGCGGAGTAGCAACCGGCGCAGCCGCAGGCGTTCTCTTTGGTGTGTTGCGCGTGCGGGGCGCTGTCGGTGCCGAGGAAGAATTTTTTGTTGCCGCTGGTGGCGGCCTTCACCAGCGCTTCACGGTGCGTCTCGCGCTTCAATATCGGCAGGCAGTAGAAGTGTGGGCGGATGCCGCCGACCAGCATGGCGTTGCGGTTGTACAGCAGGTGTTGCGGGGTGAGGGTGGCGGCGATGTTGTCTCCTGCACTGGTCACGAACTGCGCGGCATCTTTGGTGGTGATGTGTTCGAACACCACGCGTAGGTTGGGCAGGTCTTTCAACAGCGGCTGCATCACTCGTTCGATGAACACGGCTTCGCGGTCGAAGATGTCGATGTCGGCATTAGTCACTTCGCCGTGCACCAAGAACGGCATACCGCAGCGTTGCATCTCTTCCAGTGCAGCGTAGGTCTTGCGCAGATCGGTGACGCCCGCGTCAGAGTTTGTGGTCGCTCCTGCGGGGTACAGCTTCACCGCATGTACTACGCCACTCGCTTTGGCTTTGCGTATCTCTTCTGCGCTGGTGTTGTCGGTGAGGTACAGCGTCATCAGCGGTTCGAACTTCATGCCTTGCGGCAACGCATTCAAGATGCGCTCGCGGTAAGCCACGGCCTGTTCGGTGGTGGTGACGGGCGGGCGCAGATTAGGCATGACGATGGCGCGTGCGAATTGGCGCGCGGTATCAGGCAATACAGATGCCATCAAATCTCCATCGCGCAGATGCAGATGCCAATCGTCAGGGCGGGTGAGGGTGAGTTGTTGCATGAAATGATTCCGGCTCAATGGATGAGCCGGAATTGTAACGCTATTGGGCCTGCTTCAGACCGACCTAGTCGTCTTCGTATTCACCCTCTTTACGCGCATGACCGGGAAAGAACTTGCGCACGATGACAAAGAACACGGGTACCAACAACACGGCGAAAAGTGTAGCGGTGAGCATGCCACCCATCACGCCAGTGCCGATGGCGTGTCGGCTTTGTGCGCCCGCGCCAGTGGAGAAGGCAAGTGGTGACACGCCTGCGATGAAGGCGAACGAAGTCATCAAGATAGGCCGGAACCTTAAGCGGCATGCTTCCAGCGTGGCATCGATCAGGCTCATTCCTTCGTCTTGCAATTTGCGCGCGAACTCGATGATCAGGATGGCGTTCTTGGCCGACAAGCCGATGATGGCGATGAGGCCGACCTTGAAATAGACGTCGTTGGGTAGGTCGCGCAAGGTGACGGCCAGCAGTGCGCCAAACACGCCTAGCGGCACAGCCAAGATCACCGCGAACGGAATGGACCAGCTCTCATACAGTGCTGCGAGACACAGGAACACCACGATGATGGAGATAGCGAACAAAGTAGAAGACTGTGCGCCCGATTGGATCTCTTCACGTGCCGTGCCAGACCATTCGAAACCGAAACCGGGCGGTAGCTTGGCGGCGATCTCTTGCATGGCTGCCATTGCTTCGCCGGAACTGCGGCCGGGCGCAGGTCCACCAGCGATCTTCATCGAAGGCAGGCCGTTGTAACGGTCCAACTTGGGTGAGTCGCTGATCCAGCGTGTAGTGGCCAGCGCGGATAGCGGCACCATGTGGCCCTCTTTGTTGCGGATCGAGATCTTCAGGAGGTCCTCGGGCGAACGGCGGGTAGTGGCATCGGCTTGCATCTGCACGCGCAAGATGCGGCCTTGGCGCACGAAGTCGTTGATATAGACCGTGCCCAGCAGTGATTGCAAAGTCTCGTTCAGGTCAGTGATGGAAACACCCAACGATTCCGCTTTTACGCGATCGATATCGAGAAACACTTGCGGAGCGGCTTCTTGTCCTTCTGGCCGCACACCTGCCAACGCCTTATTTTGCATGGCCATGCCGAGCGCCATATTGCGGGCCTCCAGCAACTTCTCACGACCCAATCCGCCTCTGTCTTGCAGACGGAAATCGAAACCACCAGCAGCGGCTAGCTCGGGAATGGGAGGCGGATTGATGGCAAAGATCATCGCTTGTTTGATACGGAAGAATGTCATGTTGGCCTGTTGGGCCAAAGCGCCTGAACTGCTTGCTTTACCTGGGCGTTCACTCCAGTCCTTGAGGCGCACGAAGGTGATCGCTGCATTCTGTCCGCGTCCAAAGAAGGAAAATCCGACCACGCCGATGACATGATCGACTTCTTTCAATCCCAAGTAATACTGCTCCACTTGCGACAACACTTCGGCAGTACGCTCTCGCGTGGCACCTGATGGCAACTGGATCACGCTGACGAAATAGCCTTGGTCTTCTGAAGGCAAGAAGCTACCGGGTAGTTTGCTGAACATCCAACCGATCGCCACCAAGATGACCGCGTAGATCAATAGATAACGTCCGGCTTTGCGCACTACCTTGTTCATGCCGCCGATATAACGTGCGGTCAAGCGGGCGAAGGCGTGATGGAACCAAGCCAGTGGGCCAGAGGCGGGCACCATGTCATCTTTACCTGGTGTGTGTTTCAGCAACGAGGCACACAGCGCGGGGGTCAGAGTCAACGCCATCAGCGCCGAGAAGGCCATAGTCAGCACTAAGGTCACGGCGAACTGGCGATAGATGGCACCCGTAGAGCCGGGGAACAGCGCCATCGGGATGAACACAGCCGACAACACCAGCGTGATGGCGATGATCGCACCGATGATCTGATCCATCGCTTTGCGGGTCGCTTCGCGTGGAGGCAGATTCTCTGTGCTCATGATGCGTTCGACGTTCTCCACCACCACGATGGCATCGTCCACCACGATACCGATGGCGAGCACCATGGCGAACAAAGTGAGCACGTTGATGGAGTAGCCGAGCAGATATAGGCCGACCAATGCACCCACCAGTGCCACCGGAATGACGATGGTGGGGATCAGCGTGGCGCGCAGGTTGCCCAAGAACAAGTACATCACCAAGAACACCAGCAGCAGTGCTTCGGCCAAACTTTTCAATACTTCCGTGATCGAGATCTCGATGAATTTAGAAGTGTCGTAAGGGATCAACCAGTCAACGCCGGAGGGGAAGAATTTAGACAGTTCCGTCATGCGCGTCTTGACTGCTGCCACCGTTTCCAAGGCGTTGGCATCGGGCGTCAAGCGGATGGCGATACCCGCTGCAGGCTGGCCGTCGATGCGTGCGCTGACAGAATAATCTTGCGCACCCAATTCGACGCGCGCCACATCTTTGATGCGCAAAGAAGAGCCGTCCGGGTTGGTGCGCACGAGGATGTTGCCGAACTCTTCAGGAGTGGAGAGGCGGCTACGGGTGACGATGACTGCGTTGAGTTCTTGTCCCGGCACGCTGGGTAATTGTCCCAATTCACCAGTCGACATCTGTGCATTCTGTGCACGTACCGCGCGCGCAACATCGGCGGGAGAGACGCTGTAGGCTTGCAGTTTTTCTGGTTTCAACCACAGGCGCATCGAATATTCGGTGCCGAACAGCATGGCCTCGCCCACGCCGGGAA
>JAVBYP010000268.1 GCA_030823965.1 Sideroxydans sp. | reverse complement strand
GAGCGTGTGTTGTTGGGGCTTTAGCCCCTTACAACCACGGCCTACTCCTTGCGGGTGTAACCCTCCCCCTGCAAGGGGGAGGGGATGTAGAGTGGCTAATGGAAAATCTGGGATGAATACTCAACACTTGGAGCTCTTGGTCACCCGCACCATGCCCTATGGCAAATACCAAGGGCGACTCATCGCCGACTTACCAGGGAATTATCTGAACTGGTTCGCTCGAACCGGTTTTCCAAAAGGAGAGTTGGGGCAGTTGCTAGCGTTGATGCAGGAGTTGGATCACAACGGACTTTCTTCGCTGCTGGATCCACTAAGGAAGTGATCGCTGGGTTAAGCCTTGATGTTGATGAGCGTACCCATCACTTGGTTATTCGTTTTAAGGACTGACACGTTGGCTTGATACGTAAGAGCTGACTGCAGTTGCTGGATCAAGTCCGCTTCCAGATCGTTTCCAACGCCAGCAGGGCTGCTGCGGAGCGAAGTCTGTGTCCCATTTCCGGAAGCCGTGCTTTGCAATACTTCTTGGCGGGTGAAGCCTTGAGTGCTGAGATTGGCGATGTTGTGCGCCGACGCATTCAGTTTGGACTGTGCGGCAGACATGCCAGAGAGAGCGGTGGAAGACGTTACGTTCATGTTTGATGTATGAAGTGGTTGACGTATGGAGGGCATTATAACGATGCACGCCTGCGTCTAAATAGAAAAAGGCTCACATTTCTGTGAGCCTTTTTGAATTTGGCGTCCCCTACGAGATTCGAACTCGTGTTATCGCCGTGAAAGGGCGGTGTCCTAGGCCTCTAGACGAAGGGGACTTCGTGTACTACTTTTTCTTTTTGGTGGAGATAAGCGGGATCGAACCGCTGACCTCTTGCATGCCATGCAAGCGCTCTCCCAGCTGAGCTATACCCCCCAGGGTGCCCCCGAAAAGAGCGCGCATTATAGTGATGCGACCCTACCTTGTAAAGCGACTCACGCTGTTTTTTTATTGAGCCCGTTTTCGATGCGCGACAACACCATCTCACGAGGGAACAACACGACCAATGCATCGACGGATGGTGTCTGTGTTTGACCTGTGAGCATCACGCGCAAAGGCATCGCAAGCTTCGGCATCTTCAATCCGTGCTTGGCGATGACTTCTTTGATTGCTGCGCTGATGGCGGGTATTTCCCATGCGACGCTCTTCATCGATTCAGCGAAATCACGCAATGCAGGAATAGCTTCGGCGGAAAGTTGCACATCGAGCAAGGCTGCATCTGGATGCAGATCGATGTAGAACACTTCGGCCGCATCGGCTAGTTCGTTCAAGGTGGAGATACGCTCTTTATATAAGCCTATGACGGCTGCCAAAGAAGGGCTGTCGCTGACTTTGATGCCGCGCGCTTCGAGGCGAGGACGAACCTTCTCGGCTAATTTGGCGTTGTCGGTCTGCTTGATGTAATGGTTGTTCAACCATTTCAGCTTCTCAGTATTGAACTGGGCGGCGGAGGGCGTGATGTGGTCCAGGTCGAACCATTCGCAGAATTGGGCGACGGAGAACACTTCGTCATCGCCGTGCGACCAGCCCAAACGGGCGAGGTAGTTGATGACGGCTTCTTGCAGGTAGCCGTCTTCGTCGTATTGCATGACGCTGACCGCACCGTGACGTTTGGACAACTTGGTGCCGTCGTCGCCCAAGATCATGGACAAGTGAGCGTAGCTAGGAACGGTCGCGCCGAGCGCTTTGAGGATGTTGATCTGGCGCGGGGTGTTGTTCACGTGGTCGTCGCCACGGATGACTTGGGTGATGCCCATGTCCCAGTCGTCCACCACGACGCAGAAGTTATAAGTCGGCGTGCCATCGGAGCGGGCGATGATGAGGTCATCCAGCTCGGTATTGCTGAATTCGATGGTGCCCTTGACCATGTCTTTCCACGAAACGACACCGTCCGTTGGGTTCTTGAAGCGCACGACTGGTTTGATATCGGCAGGAACGGGCGGCAAGGTCTTGCCTGTCTCAGGACGCCATTTACCGTCATAACGGGGTTTTTCACCTGCGGCACGCTGGGCTTCACGCATGGCATCCAGCTCGGCTGGGCTGGTGTAACAATAATAAGCCTGACCCGCATCGATCATTTGCTGGATGACTACTTTATAGCGATCCATACGCTGCATCTGGTAGAACGGACCTTCGTCGTAGTTCAATTCAAGCCATTTCATGCCGTCCAAAATGGCTTGGACCGCTTCGGGGGTGGAACGCTCGACATCGGTGTCTTCGATACGCAGGATGAATGTGCCGCCATGCTTGCGGGCATAGGCCCAAGAAAAGAGCGCGGTGCGGGCGCCGCCGATGTGAAGGTATCCAGTTGGGCTGGGAGCGAAACGAGTGCGGACGGTCATGTTGCTTTCCTGAAGTTGGGGCTTGAATCGAAGGCGCGCATTCTACGACAGATGGAATTGCCTTCAAAGAAATTGACCCGCCGGAAATGGTCGTGATTAAATTCGTGGCCTCGACCGGGCGGTTAGCTCAGCGGTAGAGCACTGCCTTCACACGGCAGGGGTCACTGGTTCGAACCCAGTACCGCCCACCAAAATGCAAAAGGCTCGCAGTGTTCCTGTGAGCCTTTTCGTTTGCCTCTTTGATTTGACATAATATACATTATGCGACAATTGCATCTGGATGGGATGGAACGAAATGCTGATTAAATCAAATGAAACAATTGCTTGAAATTGTGGCTGGTCGTTTCGCCCACTTCATCCACTGAGATGTTTCTCAGTTTGGCGATCTCTTCTGCCACATGCTTCACATAGGCAGGTTGATTCGTTTTGCCACGGTAAGGTGTCGGCGCTAGATAAGGTGAATCAGTCTCGATCAGGATCTTTTCCAGCGGAATGTTCTGGGCGACCTCTTTAATCTGTGTCGCGTTCTTGAATGTCAGGATGCCGGAAAACGAGATATAGAACCCAAGCTCAATGGCTGCATTGGCTACTTCAAGATTCTCGGTGAAACAATGCATCACCCCTCCAGCTTTGTCCGCGTTTTCCTCGGACATGATTCTTAGGGTGTCTGCCGCAGCAGATCGGGTATGGATGATGAGGGGCTTGTCACATTCCTTGGCTGCGCGAATATGGGTGCGAAAACGCTCCCGCTGCCATTCCAAGTCGCCAGTCAGTCGGTAGTAGTCCAACCCAGTCTCACCGATGGCGATGACCTTGGGATGGTGTGCCATGCGGACCAACTCAGCTTGGGTTGGCTCTGATTCCAGCTCGTAATCAGGATGGATGCCCAACGAGGCATAAAGGTTGTCGTGCTGAACCGCTAATGCAAGCACTTCGGGAAAACTTGCCAGATCGACCGAGACACATAAAGCATGGGTCACCTGATTGGCGCTCATGTTGGCTAGCAGGCTATCTAAATTTTCGGATAAGCCTGGGAAATTGAGGTGGCAGTGGGAATCGATGAACATGAGGATGTTAGGCCGCGAAAAGCTGGCGGTAGGACAGGAGCAAAGACTCCAAGGACAGCTTTGGGTTGAGGGGATGGAAAGCGGCGCGGCGTGCATCCAACAATTCCTTCTGGAATCGCATCAAGGCCATAGACGATACGCCACCAGCTAGCTTGACCAACTCACTGGTCTGCTCTGGGAAATATCTGACTGAGCCTGCTAATTGCGCACTGGCTAGGTCATGACACCATTGCTGCAGGCAGTGGATGACATGGATTGGCTGTGCCTTTTGTAGATTTTCAGCCAAGGACAACGCATCCATCTTGGATGGCTGGCGAATGGAGGCTAACAGTAATTTCCGCTCCTCGGCACCTTCTCCCGCCTCCGCCCAATTCAAAGCTTGTAGGGGGGCGAAGCCAGTTTGAGCCAATGCCTGGTCTGCGTCTTTGATACCTTGTTGGGCGAGCCAAGCGGCTCCGACTTCGCGTGTCGGTGTATTGACGGTGAATCCTAAGCAGCGACTGAGGATGGTCGGAAGCAGCTGTTGTGGCTTATGCGTTATCAATAAGAACAACAACTTATCCGTTGGTTCTTCAAGCGTTTTTAGCAATGAGTTGGCCGCATTATTGTTCATCGTCTCGGCGGGATAGACCACTACTACACGATACCCACCACAATGCGCAGACAGGTTGGCGAAGCTAGAAAGGTCGCGGATCTGATCTACCGATATCTCGCGAGATGGTTTTTTGCCGCCAGATTTTTCCTCTCCATCTTCGGCTGCGCTCATCGCATCAGGTTGTATGAGACGAAAATCTGGGTGGCTATCCTGCTCGAACCAATGGCAGGAATCACATTCCTCACAGGGCATCCCATCAGATTTAGGAGAAGCACATAGAAGTGATTGGGCAAAACCAAACGCAAGGTCGAGCTTGCCGATCCCTTGGGCACCTTTGATCAACAAGGCATGGGGAAGCCTTGAGCGCAATCCTTGCAATGATTGCCATGATTCAGATTGCCAAGGATAGAGTTGTTTCATTTCAAAGTGATGCGACTATCTTTGAAAGTTCATGCTGAACTTCTTGCAGAGACTTTTCAGCATGTATCACGGTGATGCGTTGCGGCGATTTGGCTACTCTGGCGAGATAAGCTTGACGCACGCGCTCGAAGAATTCGCCCTTTTCCTGCTCGAAACGATCCAAGCTCACATTATTGGACAAACGCTGCCTAGCCACCTCGATGGGAATATCGAACAGCAAGGTCAGGTCAGGTTGCAGATCACCATGCACCCATTGTTCTAGTTGTTCCAATTTCGCCAACGGCACTCCCCTGCCTCCACCTTGGTAAGCAAAGCTGGCGTCGCTGAACCGGTCAGAGATGACCCAAGTGCCGCGCTGCAAAGCGGGACGAATGACTTTTTCCACATGCTCACGCCGAGCGGCGAACATCAGCATCGCCTCGGTCTCGATATGCATGGGTTGGTTGAGCAGTATCTCGCGCAGCTGTTCACCCAATGGAGTGCCCCCAGGTTCACGGGTCACTAATAGGTCGATACCGCGCTGACGCAATGCATCGGCGAACCAATCCAGTCCTGTGCTCTTCCCTGCTCCGTCCACGCCTTCGAAGGTGATGAATTTTGCTTTACTCATTTTTGATAACGATTGACCGCGTTGTTGTGTTCGCTCAAATTACTTGAAAAGTGGGAACTACCGTTACCCTTGGCTACAAAGTACAGCGCATCACTCTGTGCTGGATGGAGCGCCGCCTGGATAGAAGCGAGGCCGGGCAATGCGATCGGTGTCGGTGTCAGCCCATTCCTTGTATAGGTATTGTAAGGGGTATCTGTAGTCAGATCGCGACGACGCAGGTTGCCATCGAATCTTTCGCCCATTCCGTAAATGACCGTCGGGTCGGTCTGCAAACGCATCTTGATCCGCAAGCGATTGGTGAATACCGAGGCGATCATGGGGCGATCCATCGCCTGCCCTGTCTCCTTTTCTACGATGGAAGCCAATATCAACGCTTGGTAGGGAGTTTCCAGTGGAAGATCAGCATCTCGTTTCTCCCAATTCGACAGGAGATGTTTCTGCATAGTTTGGTAGGCACGCCTTAATACCAAGAGGTCGCTGCTCCCACTTGAGAAATTATAGGTGTCCGGGAAGAACAAACCTTCTGCAAATGTCTCGGAGGCTCCGATACTTTGCATAATCTCCGCCTCAGACATCGCTGCGCTGTCATGGCGTAGTCCTGCATGGGCATTCAACAGGGTTCGTAGCTCTTTGAAGGTCAGTCCTTCAACAATGGTCAGCTGACTTTGCTCTGTCCGACCTGAGCTGATGATGTCTAATAGTTCAAGGTTTGAAACGGATCTTTCGAGTTGGTAGTTGCCGTATTTGATCTGGGTCGCTTTGTTGAGGACGCGCCCAAGGAGCACAAAAGCGAAGTCGTTCTCAAGAACGCCTGCTTGTTTCATCTGGTAGGCTGCACCCTTTAGGCTGGTACCCGGCTTCAGCGTAAATTCGATCGGTGTACGCGGAAGCGGGTTCTGTTTGAATGAAAAATAGGCCGATACACCTATAAAGATGACGGCCAGCAATAGGGCTAGATTAAATAGTCTCTTAATTGTTCTCATCGTTCAGCCATTCTTGGATCTTCCATGAGGTTGGATGTTCGCTGCGTTTATAGCTTGCGGCCTGACCTACTGGCCATAAACCGAACACGCTGTTGACCATGAATATCTCATCGGCGCGCAACATCTCTTCGAAATGCATCTGCGCGACTTTGCATTCGACCCCACTTTCCTTAGCCCAGTCCATCACACGCTCTCTCTGCACCCCAGCGACGCCACAACGACTCAGGTCTGGAGTGTAAAGCGTTCGGCATCGAATGAAAAAAAGGTTTGAGCGGGTGCCAGACACAAGATAGCCATCCTCATCCTCAAGCAAACCTTCTGGCAAACCTACCTCTGTGCATTCGGTCGCAGCAAGCACGTTCTCCAAGCGATTGAGGTGCTTGATACCCGCCAACCTTGTTTGGTGTCCAAGTTTCAATCGGCATCGATGTAATTTGATACCCGAGGTGTAATGATGATCTTCAAAGACAGGGATAGGATTGAGGGTGACCACTCGAACTGGAGTTTGTTTATCTGATATTGCGTAGCCTCGCTGACCGACACCACGAGTAACAACGATCTTGACCACGCCATTGGGCGCAGTCGCGCTCAATGTAGCGATATCGCTAAGAAGCGTCTCTGAAGTCGGACAATCGAGATGGAGGACTGCACAGTCTTGTTGCAATTTCAGATAGTGGCGGCTCCAAGAGTGAGGCCGCCCCTGCCGAACGAGCAAGGTGCGGAACACGCCGTCACCGTAGTTGAAACCACGATCTTGGGGGGAGATTGAAGCGCTAGGTAGGCCGTTGACCAGCATCGTGGCCTAGGGTCAGACTTTTCTGAATACCAGCGTTCCGTTGGTGCCACCAAAGCCAAAGTTGTTGTTCATGGCTACATCGATCTTCATGCTACGCGCCGTGTTGGCACAGTAATCCAAATCACACTCTGGATCCTGCTCGAAGATGTTGATAGTGGGTGGAGATATCTGATTGTGGATTGCTAGCACACAGAACAGGGATTCGATACCGCCAGCGCCGCCCAACAAATGGCCCGTCATTGACTTAGTCGAGTTAACCACGATCTTCTTGGCGTGTTCACCGAATGCAGCCTTGATGGCATCACTCTCGTTCTTATCACCCATCGGGGTTGATGTGCCGTGCGCATTGACGTATTGCACTTGTTCTGGGGTGAGACCCGCATCTTTCAATGCGTTCAACATGCTGCGCTTCGGGCCATCCATGGTTGGCGAAGTGATGTGGTAGGCATCAGCGCTTGCGCCATAGCCGGCCACTTCAGCGTAGATCTTGGCGCCGCGCGCCTTGGCGTGTTCGTACTCTTCGAGCACCAATACGCCAGCACCCTCACCCAGCACGAAACCATCACGGTCTTTGTCCCAAGGACGGCTAGCCGTAGTTGGGTCATCGTTACGAGTGGAAAGCGCACGCGATGCCGCAAAACCGCCAATAGCCAATGGACAAACGGAAGATTCTGCGCCGCCCGCGACCATCACATCCGCATCACCGTACTGGATCATACGCATGGCTTCGCCGATGCTGTGGGTACCTGTCGTACAGGCTGAGACCACGGCAAAGTTGGGGCCGCGTAGGCCGTAGATGATGGAAAGGTTGCCAGAGATCATGTTGATGATCGTGCCAGCAATGAAGAACGGGGAGATCTTACGCGGGCCGCTGGCCAGATAGTCGTTCTGCGTATCTTCAATCATCGGCAGACCGCCGATGCCGGAGCTTATACAAACGCCAATACGGTCGGCGTTCTGTTCGTTCACTTCAATACCAGAGTCCTTGAATGCCTCGATACCAGCGGCCAAGCCGAGGTGAACGAAACGATCCATGCGTCTTGCGTCCTTAGCAGGGATGACTTGAGTGACATCAAAGTCCTTCACCTCACCTGCGATCTGGCTGGCAAACGGGGTCGGGTCGAAACGAGTGATGCGACCAACACCTGATTTACCTGCCACGATGTTTTGCCATGTGGTGGCGACATCATTCCCTACTGGGGTGACGGCACCAAGACCGGTCACTACGACTCTGCGCTTAGACAAACTGGACTCCGATGTTGAAGTTTATGAACGGTAAGGCTTTGATTACTTGGAATGCGCGTTAACGTAGTCCAGTGCGAGTTGCACAGTAGTGATCTTTTCTGCTTCTTCATCAGGGATCTCAACGCCGAACTCTTCTTCCAGCGCCATCACCAGCTCAACTGTATCCAGAGAGTCAGCGCCCAAGTCGTTCACAAAGGAAGACTCGTTCTTGACTTCGGACTCGTTAACACCCAGTTGTTCTGCGACGATTTTCTTTACACGTTGTTCGTTGGTGGACATTGTTTTACTCCCGTTATGATTAAAGTGCTAAAAAAGCCCGAGCATTCTACCAAACTCGGGCCGAATTCCAAACTACAAGCCTTACTCCATGTACATCCCGCCGTTCACATGCAATGTGACGCCGGTGATGTAAGCCGCTCCTGGACCGGCCAAGAAAGCCACTGCCGCTGCGATATCCGTAGGTTGGCCAAGACGCTTCAAGGGGACATGCTCAACCAATTTGGCACGTTGTTCGTCACCCAATGCATGGGTCATGTCAGTGTCTATGAAGCCAGGGGCGACACAGTTGACGGTGATGTTGCGACTGCCGATCTCTTGTGCCAATGATTTTGTGAATCCAGCCATACCTGCTTTGGAAGCAGCGTAGTTGGACTGACCTGGATTGCCCATGCTGCCGACGACCGAGGAGATACTGATGATGCGACCACCACGCGCCTTCATCATGGCGCGCAGTACTGCGCGGCTCAGACGGAACACGGACTTAAGATTGGTCGTCAGTACGTCGTCCCACTCTTCTTCCGACATACGTGCTAGCAGGTTGTCTTTAGTGATGCCGGCGTTGTTCACCAATATCGATATCTCACCGAACTGCTGGCGAATCGCAGTCAACACGAGTTCGATTTGGGCTGCGTCGTTGACGTTCAGCGCAAAACCTTGGCCTTTGATACCCGCTGCATTCAGGTAAGTACTGATGGCTTGAGCGCCGCTTTCGCTTGTCGCCGTACCAACTACGATAGCTCCCTGCTTGCCCAGTTCAAGCGCAATGGCTTGGCCGATGCCGCGCGAAGCGCCAGTGACCAGTGCGATCTGTCCTTGTAGTGTCATGTTCATTTCCTCAAACGAGTGCAGCCAACGCTGCTTTCAAGGCTTCGCCATCATTGATGGCCATTGCCTGTTGATTGGTGTCGATGCGTTTGTTCAGTCCTGCCAACACCTTACCGGGAGCGCATTCCACGTTATGGGTGATGCCCTGCTTACCCAAAGCCTGGATGGTCTCCACCCAACGAACTGGGGAATATAGCTGGCGAACTAGCGCGTCTTTGATCGAGGCCGCATCGTTATAAGAAGCGACATCGGCATTATGCAGAACAGGTACCGATGGAGTGGAAACTGTTACGTTTTTCAGATAGTCACGCAATTGTTCCGCCGCGCCTTTCAATAGGCTGCAATGGGAAGGCACGCTCATTGGCAACATGATGGCGCGCTTTGCACCTTTAGCTTTAGCCAGTTCCATACCGCGTTCGACCGCTGCGCGATTACCTGCGATAACAACTTGACCTGGGGAATTGAAGTTCACTGCCTCTAGCACTTCACCTTGCGCGCCTTCGGAGCATACAGCTCGAACGATCTCATCATCCAAGCCCAAGATAGCCGCGATGCCGCCCACACCTTCGGGTACAGCTTGTTGCATACATTGAGCACGGTAGCGTACCAGCGGAAGTGCATCCGCCAAGGTCAATGCGCCAGCAGCGACTAACGCGGTGTACTCGCCCAAACTATGGCCAGCCATCATGGCAGCCTTCGCGCCATTCTGAGATTGCCATGCGCGGTACACGGCGACGCCCGCAGTCAACATGATGGGCTGAGTGTTCACCGTCGCGTTGAGATCGGCATCAGAACCTTCGGCGACCAATTGCCACAGATCTTGTTTCAGCACGTCTGAAGCTTCTGTGAAAGTGTCACGCACGGCAGAGAAATCGGCGTAGCCATTCATCATGCCGCGAGATTGAGAGCCTTGACCGGGAAATACGAAAGCGAATTTAGTCATATCGAACCTACCACTTGATTAAAGATGCGCCCCAGGTGAACCCGCCACCGATAGCTTCCATGATGACCGTTTGACCCGGTTTGATACGTCCATCTCGAACGGCTGTGTCTAGCGCTAACGGTATCGAAGCTGCTGAGGTGTTGCCGTGATTAGCTACCGTGACCACGACATTGTCCAAGGTCATACCCAATTTCTTGGCGGTAGCTTCGATGATGCGAATGTTAGCTTGGTGTGGGACCATCCAGTCGATGTCTGATCCGCTCATGTTTTCTTGCTCAAGCAACTCTTCAACAACACCACTTAACGAATTGACTGCAAACTTAAAAACAGCCTGACCTTCCATCGAGATCTTGGGGTCTGCCTTGAGCAGTTGATGGTAACTTCCATCCGAATGCAACTTGGAAGCAATGATGCCAGGCTCATCGGAAGCCTTCAAAACGACCGCCCCCGCACCATCGCCAAACAGGACGCAAGTCGTTCTGTCGTTCCAATCCAACATACGTGATAGAACTTCCGCCCCAACAACGAGCGCTGTCTTGGCTTGACCTCCACGGATGTACATATCCGCCGTATTGAGTGCAAAGATGAAACCACCACAAACGGCTTGGATATCAAATGCCGGACTTCCATTGGTGATGCCGAGCTTGTGTTGAAGGATGCAAGCGGTGCTTGGGAAAGCCATATCTGGCGAAGTGGTCGCCACAACGATCAAGTCGATCTCGGATGCGTTTATGCCTGCCGCTTCGATTGCCTTGAGGCTTGCCTCATAGGCCAAATCGCTGGATTTCTGATTGTCTGCCGCGAAATGGCGTTCTTGGATGCCGCTACGAGAAACGATCCAATCGTGCGAAGTATCGACGGTCTTTTCCAAGTCGTAATTGGTTACCGTCTTGACTGGAAGATAACTGCCAGTGCCGATGATCTTGGAATAGGTCAAATCGCCTCTCCTGCAGTTGTTTGGCGTGCATGATGCCATTTCTCTACATGCTCGCTGATATGTTGCAACATGCCGCCACGTGCTTCTTCAGCCGCCCGCTCGATGGCACATTGGAAAGCGAAAGCGTCGGCAGAACCATGACTCTTGACGACGATACCTTTTAGGCCCAAGAAACTAGCACCGTTATAACGGCGGTGATCAAGGCGATGCTTGAAAGCCTTAAGTACGGGCAAGGATACCAATGCAGCTAGTTTGGTGAATAGATTTCGGCTGAACCCTTCTTTCAGGAAGCCACCCATCATCTTGGCCACACCTTCGGCCGTCTTGAGCGCAACATTGCCAACGAAGCCATCGCACACCACGACGTCAGTAACCCCCTTGAAGATATCGTCGCCTTCGACGTTACCGTAGAAATTGAGGTCACTACCGCGCAATAACTCAGCTGCCTGCTTGACGACTTCGTTGCCTTTGATGTCTTCGCTGCCGATGTTCAGCAGGCCAACGGTTGGGCTAGGCTTGTGTTCCAAAGCGGTGACCAATGTCGACCCCATAAGGGCGAATTGCAGCAGATGTTCTGCCGTGCAGTCGGTGTTCGCCCCCAGATCCAGCATACAAACCTGGCCCGTATTGGTGGGCAGGAAAGAAGCGATCGCGGGACGGTCGATACCAGGAAGGGTCTTGAGTACGTAACGAGCGGTCGCCATCAATGCACCGGTATTACCTGCACTGACGCAAGCCGATGCCTCCTCCGACTTGACGAGGTTGATCGAGACTCGCATAGAAGAGTCTTTTTTACCACGCAAAGCAGATTGAGGTTGCTCGTCCATCCCGACGACTTCGGTCGCCGGATGTATTCGAAGGTTTGGGTGTTCCCCAGAGATCCCGGCAGAGCGCAACGCGCCCTCGATTGCCTCTGCCAAACCGACCAGAACGATGGTGTCGTTTGGGTGGTCGTGCAGATAAGCTACAGCCGCAGGAACGGTAACGGACACTCCATGGTCGCCTCCCATGGCATCAATTGCGATAGTTACATCCACAGGGCGATCCTCAATAACGAGAAATGGTCGTACATGACACACCCCGCAGCGCGGGGTGTATGGTCAAATCGAACAAAGAACTTATTCGCTCTTAGTGTTGACTACCTTCTTGCCACGGTAGTAACCGCTTGGGCTGATGTGATGACGCAGATGTGGCTCACCAGTGGATGGCTCGATTGCCAATGCTGGTGCTGTCAAGAAATCGTGGGCACGGTGCATACCGCGCTTGGATGGGGATTTTTTATTCTGCTGAACTGCCATGATTACTCCTCACTAAAACCAATAAATACTACTTCTTTAATCCAGCCAACACCGCAAATGGATTGGCTGACTGCTTCAAACCTTCACTTACTGGGCTACATGCTCCGTCTGGGTGCCTAGGGGCGAAAGGAAGGCTCAATAAAAGCTCATCTTCCACCAACCCGATCACATCCAACTGTGACGAAGCTTCTATATATTCGTCTTCATCCTCATCATCGACCGCATCCAGTTCCTCGGCTGAGGCCAATTTCAGTCGCGATGACACTTCGATTGGAAATTCAAGGTCAGCTAAACAACGCTGGCAACGTAAATGAACGACACCATTCAAAGACACATCCAACACATCGCGATCATTTATACGTGCGCCCCGCACTACATAGGCCAACGTCCCTGCCGAATCAAGCAACATATCATCCAGTCTAGACAGCTCTTTAATAGGTATTTCGCCGCGAATTTCCCTGCCGTTTCCAGCAAATTCCAACGCGTCAATTAAAGGCCGTGCAAACATGAGGCGCGCATGATATATATTCCGACCTTCCCTGTCAAAGACGCATCGAAGGAATATCTTGAATTCTCAACCGATTATCCTAGCTTCGACCTCTATATATAGGAGTCAGCTGTTATCCACCCTACAGATACCGTTCCAGACTGCCTCTCCAGACGTAGATGAAACTCCTTTGCAGGGGGAATCCGCCCCTCAGACGTCTCAACGTCTTTCCCAACTAAAAGCCCAAGCTGTCGCTCAGCAGTTTCCTGACGCTCTCATTATAGGATCAGACCAGGTCGCCCTATTGGAGGGAGCGCAACTAGGCAAGCCCATGACTCACGACAATGCAGTACGTCAGCTGCGCTCTATGCGTGGGAAGACGGTGGATTTCTACACCGCCGTCAGCCTTTTCAATTCCCGCACCCAAGTTATGCAAACTGCCTTGGCTGAGACCAAGGTGAGATTCCGTGATCTTTCCGATGATGAGATAGAGCGATACTTACATAAAGAGCAACCATACCATTGTGCAGGGAGTGCCAAATCGGAGGGCTTAGGTATCGCGCTGATCCAATCAATTCAAGGAGACGATCCGAATGCCTTGATTGGCCTCCCCTTGATTGTTTTGGTCGATATGCTTAAAAAACAAGGTGTTAATATTTTATAGTCGGCGAATCAGTAAATTTCTTGTTGCGACCTACATCCCTATCTGGTATTAAAGCGCGCTTGAAAAAATCAGCTTCCCGTGGAGATAGACGTAATGCCAGCACAAACGAACAAAACATCTGCCCCGTACAAGGTTAAAAAGGGCGAGGCTTATATGAGCGCAAAACAACTCGAACACTTTCGAGGCGTTCTAAATGAGATCAAACTTGGCTTGAGCCAAGATATCGATCGCACCGTGCACACCATGCAAGATGAAGCAACCGTGTTCGCCGACCCTAACGACCGTGCCAGCCAAGAGTCGGACATGAGCTTGGAATTGCGCAACCGTGACCGCGAACGCAAACTCATCAAGAATATCGACAAGATGTTGGCGCGTATCGAAGCAGGTGATTATGGATTCTGCGACAAATGTGGTGTTGAGATCGGCTTGAACCGCCTTGAGGCACGCCCTACTGCTACACTCTGTATCGACTGCAAGACTTTGGACGAGATCAGAGAGCGTCAAGTAGCGAAATAATCTAATCTTTCTGATCAAATAAAAGGGCACCTGAATTTCAGGTGCCCTTTTTACTTACTGAGTCTTAAAGTCTCTACAGTGCAGTCTCGTCAGTCTCGCCAGTACGGATACGGATGACTTGTTCGACGCTGGAAACGAATATCTTGCCGTCACCGATCTTGCCCGTGTGGGCTGCTTTGATGATCGACTCGACGGCGGAATCTAGCATGGCCGAACTGACCACGATCTCGACTTTGATCTTCGGCAGGAAATCCACGACATATTCTGCACCGCGATACAACTCGGTGTGGCCTTTTTGCCTGCCGAAGCCTTTGACCTCGGTCACAGTCAGACCGCTGACGCCCAATTCGGATAGGGCTTCGCGCACTTCGTCAAGTTTGAATGGTTTGATGATGGCTTCGATCTTCTTCATGCTGGTCTCCCTGAAAATGTGTCGCAAGTATAACTAAAAATCATCCTGATAACGCGCGGTGATGGGATAGCGCCAGTCCTTGCCGAAGCTGCGGTCAGTGATGCGGATCCCTACGGGTGCTTGGCGACGCTTGTATTCATTGATACGGATCAACTTCACCACACGTTGCACATCGGCTGGGCTGAACCCCTCTTTCACGATCTGTGGGATGCTCATATTCTTCTCTACATAGCAGGCCATGATGGCATCCAGCACATCATAAGGCGGCAAGCTATCTTGATCGGTTTGATCTGGCTTCAACTCTGCACTGGGTGGTCGAGTGATGATGCGTTCAGGGATGACACGCCCAAGGGTGTTGCGATAATTGGATATGCGATATACCCAAGTCTTGCTCACGTCCTTTAATACGGCGAAGCCACCTGCCATGTCGCCATACAAGGTGGCATAACCGACAGTCATCTCGGATTTGTTGCCTGTGGTCAGGACCAAGGAACCTGTCTTATTCGACATAGCCATCAGCAAGGTACCTCGGATACGGGCTTGTAGGTTCTCTTCGGTAGTATCGGCAGGTAGTCCTTTGAACACGGGCGACAAAGTATCTTGCAAAGCTGTGAAGGTAGGAAGGATGTCCAATTCTTCATAGCGCACGCCAAGGATCTTCACCATTTCACGCGAATCATCGATACTTATCTGAGCGGTATAGGGTGAAGGCATCATCACCGCCCGCACCTTGTCTGCCCCCAACGCATCTACCGCCACAGCAAGTGTCAGCGCGGAATCGATACCGCCAGACAAACCAAGTAATATCCCTGGGAAGCGGTTCTTTTGGATGTAATCTCGCACGCCAAGACAGAGTGCACGGTAGATGCTGGCCTCGTCTTTTTCGACCACGGCGATCTCACCTGCCACCAGATTTCCCTCTCGAATCTCAACGATACCCAATACTTCCTCGAATGCTGGGAATTGATGGGTAAGTGTTCCATCAGCATCCATCACAAAAGAGGCACCATCGAACACCAATTCATCTTGACCGCCCACCATATTGGCATAGACGATAGGCAATGCCGTCTCATCTATACGTTCATGCAGCGTCTCGTGCCGTGTGGCCTGTTTGTCAAAATGGTATGGGGAAGCGTTCAGCACCAACAATATCTCCGCCCCCGCCTCGCGCGCCCTTGAAGCAGCCGTGCTCTCCCAAACATCAGCGCAGATATTGAGACCGAACTTGATTCCGCCCAGTTCGAAGACGCACGCTTGTTGGCCGTGTTCGAAATAGCGCTTCTCATCGAAGACACTATGATTGGGTAACTCATGCTTGTGATAGGTCCTGAACACCTTTCCATCAATCAAGACAGAAGCTGCATTGAAACGATTTTCTCCGACTTGATGTGGGTGCCCTACGATCAGGACTATCCCTTGAGCTTGCTTGGCCAATTCCGCCAAAGCCAGATCACACTCACGATAGAAGCCATCACGTAGCAACAAGTCTTCCGGAGGATAACCACACAGACTCATTTCTGGAGTGAGCAGGATGTCAGCCCCCTGCTCTTTTGCAGCTTGCGCGTACTCGGCGATCTTGGCGGAGTTACCCACCAAGTCACCGAGAAAGCAGTTGATCTGTGCGATTGCGATCTTCATTTTTATATTTCAATCAGTTCTAGTGAGTCAGTTTGAGAAATATCCTGTGTACCATGCCCAGCCCACTACACCGATGATAGCTAGACCTATAACCACGTATGGCCATACAGGTCTCTCCTCAGCATACGGATCGACCAGTGAGCGATGCGCACCGGTCGGCAAGATCGGCAATGCAGTCAGCGAAGTACCGAATGGGATATTGATCAATACACGTGCATTGATGGCCCAGCCACAAGCATCGAGGATAGGACCTAGGTTACGCCGTTTCAACTTGAACCAAGCAAGCACCATAGAGGGCAGCGAGATCGTCAACATGAGTCCGATCATCGCCAAGGGGATCTGCCACAACTCCAGACTCAAGATTCCGCCAACCATTGTGGCTAGGATGCCACCGATAGCGCCGATAGCCAATCCGATAGCCGCAAAGATACCGGCGAACTTACCTACATCGAATGGCGGTTTGACCGGTACCACTGGCGGAGTAGGTGTTGCAGCGACCACTGTTGGAGCGCTTGCCACTGCCGTAGCCATCTTGTTTTCTACCGCGTTGGCTTTGCTGGCCGCCAATTTTTGCATCTGTTCGCCGATCATCTTGGTCAGTTTTTTATAGGGTGACCAGAATGCTTGGCGGATACTGATCGGGTGATCTGAGATACGCACGATGGTAGCGTTCCAATCTTGGCCCTTGCGGTCATAGAAGATACCGTGGCGTCCGACCATCAGGAAATCAGAATCCCCTGCGGTGAATGCGGCGGCGACACTCATCTTTTCTTTTCCGCCATTACGTTCCAGCTCGCAATAAGCCAAACAGACACCGCTGCTATTCGCGTAAGAAGCGTGCGCGTTGACATCGTCCACCTTGATGCAAAGTTCACAGCTACGACCATCCAGATAAAGTGTGCCCACTTGGAAGATGGCTTTCTTTTTGCCCGAATAGAACTCACGGAAAGAAACGAAGTTGTTCGCTAGTTTGAACAGGTCACGTTGATAGCGAACCAGCCGCTCGACCGAGCGGATGGATTTGATCTCAGACTCTACAGCCTTATCTTGCGCGATGAGTGAATCGATCCTTGCCTGGTGGTCGGTGGCGAGGATCGCTCGCACACGTTCGATGCCCAATTCGTCGATCTTAGAAGCGGGCTTGGATGATTGCCATGCTT
>JAVBYP010000138.1 GCA_030823965.1 Sideroxydans sp. | reverse complement strand
TGCCCCAAGTCGGTGTGCACCACGTAGGCGAAATCCACCGGCGTCGCGCCCTTGGGCAGATCGATGACCTTGCCTTGCGGTGTGAACACATACACGCGGTCTTGTAGCAATTCGTTCTTGAACTGCTCTTTCATCTCACCGCTATCCGCCAACTCCGCCTTCCACGCCAAGATCTGGCGCAGCCACGCGATCTTCTCGTCGAAGCCGGATTCGCTCTGCTTGTTCTCTTTGTAGCGCCAATGCGCGGCCACACCCAACTCGGAATCGTGGTGCATCTGCTGCGTGCGTATCTGCACCTCGACCGCAAGGTCGCGCGGACCGAGGACGGCTGTGTGCAATGATTGATAACCGTTCGGTTTGGGGTTGGCGATGTAGTCGTCGAACTCGCTGTGGATGGCAGGCCACAATTCGTGCACGACCGAAAGTGCGGCGTAGCAATTCTCGATGTCTTTGACCTGGATGCGCACTGCACGAATATCGTACAGCTCGCTGAATTCCATCTGCTTGCGCTTCATCTTGTTGATGATGCTGTGGATGTGTTTCGGGCGTCCGTTCACCTCGGCCTTGATGCCTTGTGCGGCCAGTGCGGTTTGCAATTGCGCCACGAAATCGGCGATGTATCTCTCACGATCGACACGACGTTCGTCCAACAGCTTGGCGACCTTCTTGTACAGCGTCGGCTCAAGGTAACGCAGCGAGAGGTCTTCCAATTCCCACTTGAGTTGCCACACACCAAGACGGTTCGCCAACGGCCCAAAGATGCTGCGCGTCTCTTGCGCGATGTGGAGCTGTGTCTCGGGGCAGGCAGAAGAAAGATTGCGCAAAGTCTGTGTGCGCTCGGCGAGCTTGATGAGCACGACGCGGATGTCTTCCACCATCGCCAACAACATCTTGCGCAGCCCTTCCACCTGCTGCGCAGCCTCTTGTTTGTCTGCTATCGCGGCCTCGCGCACTTCGCTGAAGTGACGCAGACGTTCCATATCCGAGATGCCTGCGACCAAGCGGGTGACGTTAGCGCCAAAGCGCGCCGTCAACACCTCACGCCAATCTTGCAGATGATTCGGCACAGCATGCAAGGTAGTCGCCGCGATGGTCTCGTGATCCATGTGCAGACCGATGAGGATGGAAGCGGAGCCCAGCGCATGTTGCAACAACGATGCGCCTGTCACATCCACCTCGTCGTGATACAGCGGCGCTGCGAACTCGCAGGCTTTGCGGATGAGTGCGACTTCATCCGGCGCGTAGACGTCGTTCAGCGCCAGCAGCCAACGCTCGATATCGGCGCTGTCTTGACTGAGCAAGGGAGGGAACGGATGCTGGACGGAAGCCACAGGTCGTTAGATTGACTTAGGCTTTGCTCTGGTTGCTGACTTCGACCAGCTGCGCCAACTTGGCTTTGGCCGCACCGCTGGCAAGTATCTCGCCCGCTTTCTTGATGCCGTTCACCAAAGAGTCTGTCAGTCCTGCCACATAGATCGCCGCACCCGCGTTGAGTTGGACGATGTCGCGTGCAGTCCCTGGTTGGTTGTCCAGCACGCCGAGCAACATGACCTTGGCTTCTTCCTTGTTGGCGACTTTGATGGAATCGAGCGAGGCTGTCTTGAATCCGAATTGTTCTGGTGTGACGGTATATTCGATCACCTGTCCGTCTTTCAACTCGGCGACGTTGGTCGCACCACTGATGGTGATCTCATCCAGACCATCACTGCCGTTCACCACCAACACATGGCGACTGCCGAGGCGTTGCAACACGCGCGCTTGGATACCCACCAAGTCGGGATGGAACACGCCCATCACTTGGTTATCAGCACCCGCTGGATTGGTGAGCGGGCCCAGCACGTTGAACATGGTGCGCACACCCAATTCACGCCGCACTGGCGCGGCATATTTCATCGCACCGTGGAAGTTGGGGGCGAACATGAAGCCGATACCGATCTGGTCGATGCTGTGGCCGACTTGCTCCGGCGTGAGCGTGAGATTCACGCCCAGCGCTTCCAACACATCGGCAGAACCGCAGGTTGAAGACACCGAACGACCACCATGCTTGGCGACACGCGCACCCGCTGCCGAAGCCACGAAGGCGCTGGCAGTCGAAATATTGAAAGTATGCGAGGTGTCACCTCCGGTACCGCAGGTATCCACCAGATGCTCACGATTGGTGACCGGTACTTTGCTGGCGAACTCGCGCATCACGAAAGCGGCGGCAGAGATCTCGCCGATGGTCTCTTTCTTCACGCGTAGCCCGACCAAGATGGCAGCGATCATGGTGGGCGGCACTTCACCGCCCATGATCTGGCGCATCAACGAAAGCATCTCGTCGTAGAAGATCTCGCGCTGATCGATGAGGCGGACGAGAGCTTGTTGTGGTGTGATCATGATTATTTCGCCCCTTCCAGAAAGTTCTTCAGCATGTCGTGTCCGTGCTCGGTGAGGATGGACTCGGGATGGAACTGCACACCGTGCACCGCCAACGTCTTGTGACGCACGCCCATGATCTCGCCGTCGTCCGTCCATGCAGTCACTTCCAGACAATCGGGGATGCTCTCGCGTTCGATGACCAATGAGTGGTAGCGCGTGGCGGTGAACGGGTTAGGCAATCCGGTGAACACGCTGGTGCTGTTGTGATGGATGAGCGAGGTCTTGCCGTGCATCAAGGTCTTGGCGTGGATGATCTTGCCGCCGAAGGCTTGGCCGATACTCTGATGGCCGAGGCACACGCCTAACAAAGGTATCTTGCCCGCGAAGTGTTTGATGGCAGCGACCGAGATACCCGCCTCGTTCGGCGTACACGGACCGGGCGACACCACGAGGTGCTGCGGATTCATTTTTTCAATATCCTCCACCGTGATCTCGTCGTTGCGGTGCACGACCACATCCGCGCCCAACTCGGCGAAATATTGCACGAGGTTGTAGGTGAAGGAATCGTAATTGTCGATCATTAAAAGCATGCTGGATCCTGTTCTTTCGAGTGCCCTTAGGCGCTTTTCTATGCGGTGCCGGATTATCCCATGCATAAGGGTCCATGCGCATCAGCGGATGCTCCCTCTTGAAGCACATACATCGAATTGGTAGGGAAATCTCCTTTTGCTCACTAAATAAATCCTGATTTCTGTCGATACCCTAAGCAGCCAGTGAATAAGGCATGGTGGACTGTGCCATCCAAAATATGGGAGTGAGCATGAATAATCTGGGCAATATGAAATTATGGCAAAGGTTCGTTGCGCTGATCGTTTGTGTCGTTTTGGGCTTTGTCGTTTACGGCCTGTGGTCATTCAAGACACTGGATGAGCTCAAAGTCAACGGGCCGATCTATCACAACATCATCCAAGGTAAAGACCTGGTGGCCGACGTCCTCCCCCCGCCGTAATACATCATCGAGTCTTATCTCGTCAGCCTGCAGCTTGCGTCGAGCAGCGGGAATGAAAGTGCCGCGCTGATCGATCGCTTGAAAGTGTTAAAGGCGGATTACGACACTCGGCATACCTATTGGGAAAAGGCGGGACTCTCCAATGAACTCTCTGATGCGCTGCTGAACCAAGCGCATGCTCCCGCAGTGGCTTTTTACGGTGTTGCGTTCGATGAGTTCATGCCCGCATTGCAACGTGGGGACAGTGAAGCGAAGAGCAAGGCGATCGCCCAGATGCGTATTCACTATGAGACACATCGAAAGGCTATCGATAAAGTCGTGCAACTGGCGAACCAACGAGTCAGTGATGACGAGGCGACCGCCAAGCGACATATTGCGAGCGGTGTCACTCTGATGCTCGTCGTGCTGGCTTTTGCGATTGGTCTGACCGTCATTTTGACGGTTGCGATCTCGCGCTCTGTCACACGACCTCTGTTGCTCATGCAGTCTCGGATGATCGAGATCAAGAATAGTCACGACTTCACACATCGGATCGGCCTTGGTAGTTCTGATGAGGTCGGCGAGACGGCAGCTGCATTCGATGAATTGATCAGCAGCCTGCATGAGACATTGAGTCGATTGCAGAAGAATGCATCCGAGGTGTCGGTCTCTGCACAATCTCTGGCCGTTTCTTCCCAACAAGTGGCACTGAGTTCCGGCGAACAGAGTTCTGCTGCGTCTGCCATGGCTGCGACTGTAGAACAACTTACGACCAGTATCGCCCATGTCGCAGATCGGGCCAAAGAAGCTCGGGATATCTCGGTCGACTCTGGCGGCCGTTCAAGTCAAGGAGGTAAGATCATCTCCGACGCTGCCACTGCGATGATCGATCTAGCCCAAGCCGTCAAACAAGCATCGACCTCTATCGGCGCGCTCGGCGACAAGTCCGGCCAGATATCCTCAGTCATCAAAGTCATCCGAGAAGTCGCCGAACAAACCAATCTGCTAGCACTGAATGCCGCGATCGAAGCGGCGCGTGCGGGAGAACAAGGACGCGGTTTCGCGGTGGTAGCGGATGAAGTGAGAAAACTTGCAGAACGCACCTCGAATGCGACCGAGGAGATCTCGCGCGTCATCGAGTCCATGCAGTCTGGTACCAATGCGGCGATCTCAGTGATGAACAGTGCTGTTACGCGGGCCGATGACGCAGCAGTCTTGGCTCATGAGGCAGGTGATGCGATCAATAAGATCAAGGGGGGCGTCTCTTCCGTCGAAGGTGCTGTGGCAGACATCTCTTCTTCTTTGGAAGAACAGAGTCGCGCCAGCAACAACATCGCTTCACATGTCGAAAAGGTCGCTCAGATGGTGGAAGAGAACAATGCTGCAGCGGCACAAACGGCCGACTCGGCGGTCCGACTTGAGCAGTTATCGACTGATATGCGCTCAGTCGTGAGCAGCTTCAGGCTGTGACCGAGCAGTATGGCGTTCACCGCCTAACATTCGTTCGTGCCCAGTAGAACACAGCAACGACAGCGACGGCCAATGGCACGAATCCCCAGTTCTGGTCCAGCGGTGGTCGCATCAGCGGCGTGAAGGAGAATACCGCATCGTACAAGGTGTGCAACAAGATGGCGGCCCAGATGCTTCCCGTACGAATATAGACCAGACCTAGCACCAGACCCACGAAGAATATCTGCCCGAAGGTCCATACGGATGGCTCCCACGTACCGATGTGCCACGCGGTGAAGATGACGCTGGCATAGAACACCGCGCGCATCTGTCCGTATCTGCTCTCCAATAGGTTCTGCACAATGCCACGGAACAGGAACTCTTCCTTGATCGCCACGGGGATGCTGGTGACCGCGAACAACAATGCCAGCGATGTGCTCAACCCATAATCGCCGACCAACACCGGAATGGCGAAGAGTGCCAACATGCCGATCCCCAAGGGTGCCACCCGCACAGTGTCGAAAGATGCCTTCTTTGACAGGATGAGTGGTTTCATCAGCTGCCAGTAGATGAGCGCAGTCGCGATGCGTAGTGTGGTGCGGATCAGCTCCGCCGAGAAGGATTCAGCCGAGTAATAGTGGATGGCGAGTCGGCTACCCACCATGTACAGAAGCTCGACCGCCACGACCACCAGCAATCGTTGCTTGAGGCTCATGTTCTGGGCATTCATGTGTGAGCTCGCAGACTATCGATGGATCTGCGCGTCTAGACCGTCCATCACCATCTCGGCGGCACGCAATACGGCGCGCGCCTTGTTCTGCGTCTCCATCCATTCACTATCCGCCACCGAGTCGGCGACGATGCCCGCACCTGCTTGCACGTACAGTGTCTTGTCTTTCACCACGGCGGTGCGCAGTGCGATGGCGACATCCATGTCGCCGTTGAAGCCGAGGTAACCGACCGCACCTGCATAGATGCCACGCTTGGAAGGTTCGAGTTCGTCGATGATCTCCATCGCGCGCACCTTCGCCGCACCGGAGACCGTGCCTGCGGGGAAGGTCGCCTTGAGCACGTCCATCGCATCAAGGCCTTTTTTCAAAGTTGCTTCGACATTGGAGACGATGTGCATCACATGCGAATAACGCTCGATGACCATCTTGTCGGTGAGTTGCACCGTGCCGCGCTCGGCCACTCGACCGATGTCATTGCGACCGAGGTCGATGAGCATCAGGTGTTCGGCCAGCTCTTTGGGGTCCGCCAACAATTCGGAGGCCAGCTCAACATCCTGCTGCGCTGACTTGCCACGTGGACGCGTGCCAGCGATAGGACGCACGGTGACGGTGTCGCCTTCGAGTCGCGCAAGGATCTCTGGTGAGGAACCGACCACGTGATGGTCGCCCATGTCGTAATAGAACATGTAGGGCGAGGGATTGATGCTACGCAAGGCGCGATACAACGACAGCGGCGATGCAGGGAAAGGTTGCGACATGCGCTGCGACAACACGACCTGCATGATGTCGCCGTCGAAGATGTAGTGCTTGGATCTCTCCACCGCCGCTTTGAACGCAGCTTCGCCGAACTCGGACTTCGCTTCGACTGCATTCGAGGGCGGTGCGTAAGGGATCTCGACCGGCAGACGCATCATGCCAATGAGTTCACGTAGCCGTTCACGCGCGACAGCATAGGCATCGTCTTGCGCTGGGTCGGCATACACGATGAAGGTGAGCTTGCCGGAGAGGTTGTCCACCACCGCCAGTTGCTCGGTGAGCATGAGCAAGATGTCCGGCGTGCCGATGACATCCTTCTTCACCGTCTTAGCCAGACGCGGCTCGATGTAGCGCACGGTGTCGTAACCGAAATAGCCGGCCAGACCGCCCGTAAAACGGGGCAAACCAGACAGTGGCGCGACCTTGAACTGCGCTTGATATTCGCTGATGTAATCCAGCGGATTCTCAACTTCTTGAGTGGTCTCGCCCTTTGGCGAGGTCAATGTGACCTGTTTACCGCGCACGGTGATGCGCGTCTCAGCAGGCAAACCGATGAAGGAATAACGCCCGAAACGTTCGCCGCCTTGCACCGATTCCAGCAGATAGCTGAATGGTTTGTTAGCGAGTTTGAGGTAAAGCGAGAGCGGTGTATCGAGGTCGGCGAAAGACTCTGCGACCAAAGGGATGCGGTTATAGCCTTGTTTGGCAAGCGCGAGAAACTCTTGTTCTGAAATAGGTGACAACATGAACGACTCCTAAAAATAATTGAGGGTGATAGCGAACTAGTTGTTGCTGTTCACCATCGCCAATCAGTTGTCTTTAGGAATCGGTGTGTCATTTTTTATGCTCGTTTGATGAGTGGCAATACGCCGGTCAGATCAGGTATGACTGCATCCACATTCAGCGTCTCGACAGGCTCGCCGTGGTTGTAACCATAAGGCACGCAGATGATGGGGCAACCCGCAGCACGTGCAGCTTGTGCATCGCTGAGTGAATCACCGACCAACAGCAGTTGCTCGATAGCACAGCCGAAGAACTTCGCCGCATGCAACAAAGGCATGGGGTGTGGTTTTTTCTCGGGCAAGGTGTCGCCTGCCAACACGATCTCGAAGTACGGGGCCATGCCGGAAGCCTTGAGGATGGGATCGGTGTAACGCATCACTTTGTTGGTGATACATCCCAAGCGGAAACCAGCGGCCTTCATCGCGTCCAAGCCCTTCACCACATTCTGGAACGGCTTGCTGTCGCAGGCCAACTCGGTGTAGTGCTTCTCGAAGATTGGCAATGCTTTATCGAACAGTGCGGCATCCGGCTCGGCATACATATCGCCCGTGAGCGCACGCTTCACCAACCAGTGGATGCCATTACCGATGTAGCTCATCAGCAGGTCTTGCGACACTGGCGCACGGCCCATGTCGCGCAACATGCGGTTTGCCGATTCCGCCAACTCTGGCGCGGTATGCAGTAGCGTACCGTCCAGATCGATGACGATGGCGGCGACAGGGAGTGGGAAGTCCTTGAAGCTCATTGATTACTTACCGACTTTCGCCAACTCCGCGCGCATCTCAGCGATGATGGTGTTGTAGTGGTTCTTGTCAGTGGCGTTCTTCTTGCCGAACACTGCAGAGCCAGCCACGAAGGTGTCGACACCGGCTTCAGCCACTTCTTTGATGTTCGCTGGGCCAACGCCGCCGTCGATCTCCAGACGACACTTGTAGCCACCCGCGTCGATCATCTTGCGCACTTGGCGTGCTTTGTCCAATACGTGAGGGATGAACTTCTGACCGCCGAAGCCTGGGTTCACAGACATCAACAGGACCATGTCCAACTTAGGCAATGTGTATTCCAAGATGTCCAAAGGTGTCGCTGGGTTGAATACCAGACCGGCCTTGCAACCCAACTCTTTGATGAGGCCGATGGTGCGGTCGATGTGCTCGGAAGCTTCTGGGTGGAAAGTGATGTAGGTCGCGCCTGCTTTTGCGAAGTCAGGGATGATGCGATCAACCGGCTTCACCATCAGGTGAACGTCGATGTCTGCCGTCACGCCATGCTTGCGCAATGCTTCGCAAACCAGAGGGCCGATGGTCAGGTTAGGCACGTAGTGGTTGTCCATCACGTCGAAGTGCACGATGTCTGCGCCAGAAGCGAGAACGTTGTCGACTTCTTCGCCCAAGCGTGCAAAGTTAGCAGAGAGAATCGAAGGGGCGATCTGGTAGTCCATGATTTGATCCTTAGAGTTTGAAATTTGGAAGGCGCATTTTACCCGAAACTCGCACCGCGCTTGTCATCGTGAGCAAAATACGGTGAAATGCGGCGATGGAAGATATCAACCAATACAAGGTCCACGTTGCCGTTCAGGTACGTTACCTCGCCGACCAGTCCGATGAGGCCGAAAACCGCCACGTCTTCTCTTACACCATCACCATCACCAACCAAGGCGAGCACCCTGTGCAACTGCTGCATCGCCACTGGATCATCACCGATGCGAACAACCACGTGCAAGAGGTGAAAGGCAAAGGTGTGGTGGGCGAACAACCCATCATCAAACCGGGTGACCACTTCGAATATTCCAGCGGCACGGTGCTAGCGACACAAGTAGGCACCATGTCGGGTAGCTATCAGATGCAGGTGCTGGATGGCGGCATCTTCAATGTGCCGATACAGCAGTTCGTATTGAGCATCCCGCGCGTACTGCACTGATGAAGCGCGCTTTTTTCGGCAACCCAACATGGTTGATGTTGTGCGCGGCGGTCGGCCTCTCCGCCTGCCAGACACAACAACCACCTGTCTGCCCACCTACTCCCCCTGTCATCACCGAGCCGATCAAACCAGTCGGCAAGACTTCGCCTGATTACCTGCTGAGTGAATGGTCGGCGCTGCCCGATTGGTTATCGCAAGAGCTGCCTGCATCGTGGCCTGCCCTGCAACAAAGTTGCCGCGCTCTGAAGCTGAAGACCGTATGGCTACCCATCTGCTCCGCCGCCGAGAAGATAGACAAGGACGACCTGCTGGCGCAGCGCACCTTCTACGAGACATGGTTCACGCCCTATCAAGTGCTCAACCCAGATGGTACGGACACCGGCCTCATCACTGGCTATTACGAACCACTGATCAAAGGCAGTCGCACCCGCAGCAAGACTTTCCCCCATGCCATCTACGCCCCACCCGATGACATGCTGGAAGTGGACATGAGCGAATTGTTCCCGCAGTTCAGAGGCAAGATCGTGCGTGCGCGTCTGCAAGGGAAACGTGTCGTGCCCTATTTCAATCGGGCCGAAGTGGATGCAGGAAACGCCACCGCACTGCGCGGCAAGGAATTGTTCTACGTGGGCAATGCGGTGGAATTGTTCTTCTTGCAGATACAAGGTTCGGGACGTATCGAACTGGAAGATGGCACGCGCGCCAAGGTCGGCTATGCGGATCAGAACGGTCACCCCTACGCTTCCATCGGGCGCAAGCTCATCGACATGGGCGAACTGAAACCGGAAGAAGCCTCGATGCAAGGCATCAAGGAATGGGCGGAGAAGAACCCAGAGCGCCTACCTGTCCTGCTCGGGCACAACCCTAGCTATGTGTTCTTCCGCGAACTACCCGACAACTTGTCTGGCCCGCTCGGCGCATTGGGTGTGCCGCTCACCAACGAATACAGCATCGCCGTTGACCGCAGCAGCATCCCGCTCGGCGTGCCCGTCTTCCTCGCCGCCACGCAACCGAACAGCAGCGAACCACTCAACCGTCTCGTGTTCGCACAAGACACGGGCGGCGCCATCAAGGGCGCGGTGCGTGCGGATTTCTTCTGGGGATTCGGCGATATCGCCGGGAGCAAAGCCGGCCGCATGAGACAGAGCGGCCGCATGTGGGTGTTGTTTCCTAAGGGTGCAGAGCCGACGTTGAACTAGGCTCTAGCGGGAATGACAGTTAGTGCTTTTTGACTGCTTTCGCTAACCGCAAAAATTGCGCCAATTCTTCCACCCAGCGCAAACGCTGTTCTGGCGTGAGCGCCTTGAATGCGCGCAAACGCTCATCACTTACGTAGTAGGTTCGATCACCTGAGTTGAAGGGTTGTTTCATATCGTTCTTACCCTTTCAAGATGTTCAATATCTGAAAGGTCTATCGGTCGACCTACCGCACGCTTAAGTGCGATCAGATCATCTATCGAAACGACTTTGATCTCCGTGCCTGCCACATCAAAACTAACTGCTCTCGCTAACATTCCAGAAAAATCCACGGGCGGGAACAGCAGCACATCAATGGTCACACCAGCCAATTCAGGCGTGCGTAAAGCGAATGCTTCGAGATGCCTGTTCGCTTGCCATTCGCGCAATAGCGCGATGTTGCTCAACGACTCGAGCGGTACAGGCAGTACAGGTTTCAGCTCCAACTCCTTCGCCAACTCGATCAAGGCATTCAGATTAGCTGGATTCATCGCCACCGTGATGTCCACATCCATCGTGGCTCTCTCCACGCCATGCAAAGAAACGGCTAATCCGCCGATCAGCAGGTAATCCACCTTGTGGCGATCCAGCGCAGAGAAGAGTTTTAGATAGAACATGCGGGCAGTCTATCAGTACGGGTTATTTGATTCCAAGCAACTCGACATCGAACACCAACGTCGCATTCGGCGGGATGACGCCACCCGCACCGCGTTTGCCGTAGCCCATCGCGGGCGGAATGATGAGGGTGCGATTACCGCCCACTTTCATCCCTTGCACGCCCTCATCCCATCCCTTGATGACCTCGCCCCCACCGAGTGAGAACTCGAACGGCGTGCCGCGATCGCGTGAGCTGTCGAACTTCTTGCCCTTGTTCTCCACGCCTTTCGCGTCATACAGCCAGCCGGTGTAATGCACGCTCACCTGTTGGCCCGCTTTGGCTTCGGCACCTTCGCCCTTGGTCATGTCTTTCTTGATGAGTTCAGTCACGTTGCTCGTCTCCATTGGGTTGATGTCCTGCTGCGAGCAGGCGGTGGTGATGCATGCGGCTGACAACAGCAGCGCAAGGGATAGTTTGGAAAGCATATTCATCGCTGTCACTTATTCCACAGCCAACAGCTCGACCTCGAATACCAAGGTCGCATTCGGAGGAATGACGCCGCCGGCACCGCGACGGCCATAGCCCATCTCTGGTGGGATGACCAAGGTGCGTTGGCCGCCTACCTTCATGCCTTGCACGCCCATGTCCCAACCTTGGATGACCTGCCCCATGCCGAGCGGGAAGTCGAACGGTTCGTCGCGGTCACGCGAGCTATCGAACTTCGTACCCTTGTTGTCTGCTGCGTTCTTGTCGAACAACCAGCCGGTGTAATGCACCGTCACGTGTTGGCCTTCTTGCGCTTCTTCACCATCACCCACCTTGGTATCCACCATGTCGGTCTTGATGACCTTGAGCAGCTTCACGTCGAACACCAACTTCGCGTTCGGTGGGATCACGCCGCCCGCACCGCGCGCGCCGTAACCCATCTCGGACGGGATGACCAAGGTGCGCTCACCGCCCTCCTGCATCCCCGCCACGCCTTCGTCCCAACCTTGGATGACACGACCCCCACCAAGAGGAAAATCGAACGGCTCGTTACGGTCGAGCGAACTGTCGAACTTCGTTCCCTTGCTGTCCGGTGCGCTCTCGTCGAAGAGCCAGCCGGTGTAATGCACAATGACGGTTTGTCCGGCTTGCGCTGTCGCGCCTTCGCCTTGTTTGGTGTCGGTTTTGATAAGGGTGGTCATGATTCTTTATTTCCTTAGTAGTTAATTGTTAGCCTTTGAACTTCGGCCATTGGTTATAGCCAATGGCTGGGTTGTTTGATTGATATTCCAAGATGAACTTGGACTCTCTACTATTGATTTCAACTGCATCTTCAGACTCCATTAGGATTTCCTTTCTAATGGAAAAATCTCTTCGCTGCTCTTCCGTAAAATCCTTTTCTACAAGCCCACTATTCACGCTGCCAAAATAGGTAAGCGTACCTGTCAGGTCTTTTCCGATATATATCTTCCCATTCGGGTAAGTGATTTTGTAGATGACCTTCATTACTCAATAACTCAACACCGGCGCCAACCAGCGCTCCGCCTGTTCCAGCGTCCAGCCCTTGCGCTGCGCGTAATCCACGACCTGCTCCTTGTCCACCTTGCCGGTAGCAAAGTATTGCGCCTGCGGGTGCGAGAAGTAGAAGCCGCTCACCGCTGCAGTGGGCAACATGGCGAAGCTGTCGGTGAGGGTTATGCCTGCGTTCTGCGGTGCTTGCAGTAGATCGAACAAGGGCGCTTTCTCGCTGTGCTCGGGGCAAGCGGGATAACCGGGCGCAGGACGGATGCCGCGATATTTCTCGGCGATGATGTCGTCGTTGTTCAATGCCTCATCTTCGGCATAGCCCCAGAACTCGCGACGTACACGCAGGTGCAGATGCTCGGCGAAGGCTTCGGCCAATCGATCCGCCAAGGCTTTCAGCATGATGGCGCTGTAGTCGTCGTTCTGTTTCTCGAATTCCGCCACGCGCGCGTCGATACCGATTCCGGTGGTGACGGCGAAGCCACCGATGTAGTCCTTCACCTTGCTGTCTTTCGGCGCGATGTAATCGGCCAAGCAGTAGTTGGGGATGTCGGCAGGTTTCTTGGTCTGCTGGCGTAGGTTGTGCCACGTCATCGCAACGTTCTTGCGCTTGTCGTCAGTGTAGATCTCGATATCGTCGCTGTTCACGCTGTTGGCGGGGAACAAACCGAACACGGCATTGGCAGTGAGCCATTTCTCTTTGACGATCTGCTTCAACATGGCTTGTGCATCGGCGAACAGTTTGCGTGCTTCCACTCCTACCACTTTGTCATCCAGTATCTTCGGGTAACGACCTGCCAGCTCCCATGCTTGGAAGAACGGCGTCCAATCGATGAAGTCCACCAAGATGTCGAGTGGGTAGTTCTCCAGCTTCTGCACGCCCAGCAGTTTAGGTTTGGGTGGGGTGGCTTTCTTCCAATCGGTCTTCACGCCATGTTTGCGCGCTTCGTCCAAGGAGACGTAACTCGCCTTGCCCTTCTTGCCTTCGTGTTGCTCACGCGCGGCTTGGTAATCGGCTTTGATCTCGGCAACGTAATCGTCGTGCAGGGTGTCGCTCAACAAGTTGCTGCACACGCCCACGGCGCGTGAAGCATCGGTGACATACACCACCGTGCCACTCGGGTAGTTGGGTTCGATCTTGACGGCGGTGTGGATACGCGAAGTGGTCGCGCCACCGATGAGTAGCGGGACTGTAAAGCCTTGGCGTTCCATCTCTTTCGCCACGTGCGCCATCTCTTCCAACGAGGGGGTGATGAGGCCGGACAGACCGATGATGTCGGCTTTGTGTTCACGTGCGGTGTCGAGTATCTGCTGGCACGGCACCATCACGCCCATGTTCACCACTTCGAAGTTGTTGCACTGCAACACCACGGTGACGATGTTCTTGCCGATGTCATGCACGTCGCCCTTCACGGTCGCCATCACGATCTTGCCTTTGGTGCTGGTGTCGCCGGAGCGTAGTTTCTCGGCTTCGATATAGGGGATAAGGTGCGCCACGGCCTGCTTCATCACACGTGCGGATTTCACCACTTGCGGCAGGAACATCTTGCCCGCGCCGAACAAGTCACCGACCACGTTCATGCCGGTCATGAGCGGACCTTCGATCACTTCGACTGGGAACTTAGCTTGCAGGCGCGCTTCTTCAGTGTCCTCTACGATGAAGGTGGTGATGCCGCGCACCAGTGCGTGGGTGAGGCGTTCTTGTACCGTGCCTTTGCGCCATTCCAGATCTTCGACTTGTTCTTTGCCGCCGCCTTTGAAGTTCTCAGCCAGCGCGACCAACTTCTCACCCGCATCAGGATGACGGTTGAGCACCACATCTTCCACCGCGTTGCGCAAGTCCTTCGGCAACTCTTCGTACACGCCGAGCTGACCCGCGTTGACGATGCCCATGTTCATGCCCGCTTTGATGGCGTGGTACAGGAACACGGTGTGGATGGCTTCGCGCACTGGCTCATTGCCACGGAAGGAGAACGACACGTTGGACACACCGCCGCTCACCTTGGCATAGGGCAGGTTCTTACGTATCCATGCAGTCGCTTCGATGAAGTCCACGGCGTAGTTGTTGTGTTCTTCGATACCCGTCGCGATGGCGAAGATATTGGGGTCGAAGATGATGTCTTCGGGCGGGAAGCCGACCTTGTGCACAAGGATGTCGTAGCTGCGTTTGCAGATGTCGATCTTGCGTTGGTAGGTGTCGGCCTGACCCGCTTCGTCGAACGCCATGACCACCGCTGCCGCACCGTATTTGCGCACCAGCGTGGCGTATTTGATGAAGTTCTCCTCGCCCTCTTTCAGCGAGATGGAGTTGACGATGGACTTGCCCTGCACGCACTTCAAACCCGCCTCGATGATGCTCCACTTGGAGGAGTCGATCATCAGCGGCACTTTGGAGATGTCCGGCTCGGAGGCGATGAGGTTAAGGAACTTCACCATCGCGGCTTCGCCATCCAACATGGCTTCGTCCATGTTCACGTCGATGACTTGCGCGCCAGTCTCAACTTGTTGTTTGGCGACTTCCAATGCCTCGTCGTATTTGCCTTCCAGCACTAGGCGTTTGAACTTGGCCGAGCCGGTGACGTTGGCGCGTTCGCCCACGTTGACGAACAGCGAGCCTTCGCCGATGTTGAACGGCTCTAGACCTGACAATCTGCACTCGACCGGATTGCTCGGTATCTTGCGTGGAGGGATGTCTTTGACGACGTCAGCGATGGCCTTAATGAAGGCGGGCGACGTGCCGCAGCACCCACCGATGATGTTGAGAAAGCCGCTGCTCGCCCATTCTTTGATGTGGCCAGACATGTTCTCAGGTGTGTCGTCGTAGCCGGTCTCCGCCAAGGGATTGGGCAGACCCGCGTTGGGGTGCGCGCTCACGTAGCAGTTGGCGACACGCGACATCTCTTGCACGTACTGGCGCAACTCTTCCGCGCCCAGCGCGCAGTTGAGGCCGATGGAGATGGGGTTGGCGTGTGCCAAGGAATTGTAGAAAGCCTCGGTGACTTGGCCTGTGAGCGTGCGACCCGAGGCATCGGTGATGGTGCCGGAGATCATGATGGGCAACTCGGTACCGCGCTCGGTGAACACCGACTTCACCGCAAAGATGGCGGCTTTGGCGTTCAGGGTGTCGAAGATGGTCTCGATGAGGATGAGGTCGGAACCGCCATCCATCAGGCCGCGCGTCGCATCGGAATAATCTGCCACCAGTTGGTCGAAGCTGATGTTGCGCGCAGAAGGATCGTTCACATCGGGCGAGATAGTCGCGGTCTTGTCGGTGGGACCGAGCACGCCTGCCACGAAGCGCGGTTTGTCAGCCGTAGCGTATTGGTCGCAAGCCTCGCGCGCGACACGCGCACCGGCGACGTTCAATTCGTAGTTGAGCTCAGACATGCCGTAGGCTTTGAGCGTGGTCGCGTTGGCGCCGAAGGTGTTGGTCTCGATGATGTCCGCACCCGCCGCCAAGTATTCGCAATGGATGGCTTTGATGACTTCGGGTTTGGTGATGACCAGCAGGTCGTTGTTGCCTTTGAGGTCGCGCGGCCAATCGGCGAAACGCCTGCCGCGATAGTCGGCCTCGCCCAGCTTATATCGCTGGATCATGGTGCCCATCGCACCGTCGAGAATGAGGATGCGTTGTTGCAAGAGTTGTTCGAAGCGGGAAGGCTGTTTGCTCATGGTGTTCTGCCAAAAAATTGAGCGCGGATTTTAGCACGCGTCCTATTCCCGCCTATATAACTCAGGTAACCAGAGCGACTCTGTGTGCAGTAAACTTTGTCCTCGCATCAAACTTTGTCATCAGGGCAGTTCTTCTATAACGATAAAAGTGGGGAGAAAGATATGCAGCAAACCAAGATCATGTTGGACGAGTCGGATATCCCGACCCATTGGTACAACGTCGTTGCGGACATGCCGAATCCGCCGACCGCTCCGCTGGGGCGTGACGGCAAGCCTGTTGGCCCGGACGCCCTGACTGCCATCTTCCCGATGGCGCTGATCGAACAAGAAGTCTCTGCGCAACGCTGGATCGAGATCCCCGCCGAAGTGCGCGAAGCGCTCACCACCTATCGTCCCTCTCCACTGGTCCGTGCGCATCGCTTGGAAGCGGCATTGGGCACACCCGCCAAGATCTACTTCAAGAACGAGAGCGTCTCACCTGCCGGTTCACACAAGGTGAACACAGCCATCCCGCAGGCCTACTACAACAAGATGGCGGGTATCAAACGCCTCGCCACCGAGACGGGCGCAGGGCAGTGGGGTTCGTCCATCGCATTGGCTGGACAGATGTTCGGCATCGACGTGCGCGTGTTCATGGTGAAGGTGAGCTACGACCAGAAACCGTTCCGCCGTTCCATGATGCAGACGTGGGGCGCGAACGTGTTCGCCAGCCCTAGTATGGAAACGAACACGGGCCGTGCCGCCCTAGCTGCTGACCCGAACAACCAAGGTTCACTTGGCCTCGCCATCTCGGAAGCGGTAGAAGAAGCGGCTTCGCGCGCGGACACCAATTACGCGCTGGGTTCGGTGCTGAACCACGTGTTGTTGCATCAGACCATCATCGGCTTGGAAGCAAAGAAACAGTTCGCCAAAGTGGGAGACTATCCCGACATGGTGTTCGCCCCGTGCGGCGGCGGCTCTAACTTCGGCGGTGTGGCCTTCCCCTTCTTGGCAGACAAAGCGGCGGGCAAGAACGTGCGCTTGGTCGCGGTCGAGCCGACCTCCTGCCCGACACTCACCAAAGGTGTGTATGCGTACGACTACGGCGACACGGCGGGCTTCACGCCCATCATGAAGATGTACACGCTGGGTCACGACTTCATGCCGCCTGGCATCCACGCGGGCGGCTTGCGTTATCACGGCGATTCGCCGCTGGTGTCGCAGCTCTTCCACGAGAAATTGATCGAGGCGGTCGCTGTGCCACAATTGGCGACGTTCGAAGCGGGCGTGCTGTTCGCAAAAACCGAAGGCATCA
>JAVBYP010000084.1 GCA_030823965.1 Sideroxydans sp. | reverse complement strand
AAGCTGGTAGCGATTGATGAATTGGTCAGTCGTTATGGAAAAGTTGGCATGGTGGGTGACGGCATCAACGATGCACCAGCGCTGGCCAAGGCATCCATAGGCTTCGCAATGGGCAGCGCAGGAACCGACACGGCCATCGAGACAGCCGATGTCGCCCTGATGGATGACGATCTGCGCAAAGTGCCGCACTTCATCCGGCTAAGCCGCGATACGTCCCGCGTGCTGCGGCAGAACATCGCGCTGGCCATCGGCATCAAGGCGGTATTTTTCATCTTGGCACTTGCAGGAAAAGCCACGCTCTGGATGGCGGTATTCGCTGATATGGGAGCCAGCCTGATCGTCGTATTTAATGGAATGCGCTTGCTGAAATACAAGGCCACAGCCCATCAAGGCTAACTTGCTAAAATCTGCAGGACTGGATGCGCATATTTTTAGATGGATGAGCAGGTACTCTGGAATGAGAAACGCACCTAAACTCGGAAAATCATAACCGGCCGCAATGAATCAAAAGCGGAAGTAATATCACCTAGTTTTCAGTGACTGCTTTGGCCGAGCAAGAGTCAGGCAAGTTTTCGGCCGAAACGGTCGTTTTAGGTGTGCCTGAATTGCTTCCGGTTTAGTCAAGAACAGACATACAACGTCTGAATTGGGCGGCACTACGCATGGTTGTTGACGGCTTTCCAAAGCTCGGAGACTGCGGGATCGTTAATGCCCAAGGAAGAGAGTTTGTCGACGATGCCGGTGACGTAGGACAAGCATGTACCGTCAGTGCCTGATGCAACCAACACCATTGCGGCTAGCTCTTCAGGGGACTTTCCTTCAATGACATTCTTGCCGTTGTAGAGCGGCACAAGGGCCGATACTTCGGATTGATCCTCAAGGCGTACCACAATATCGTGAAGCGGAAATGCCTTCCCCTCTCGCCCCTCGAGGTAGGACAGAATTTCCATTTTCTGCGCATCGGGGAATTGAAAAGCGATACCTCGACAAACGCCGGTATCAAGCTTCGAGAGATTGAGAGTGGGGCCAGGAGCAGCCTTCGTACCCCAATTCCGCACCGATGCTTTGTTGAACCTGCGGCAATAGCCTGGAAGGTCAGCTACAACACGGCGAGTACAGCCGAACTTGGTTTCCCAGCTATCCCACATAAGTGACCCGTACCCAAAAATCCACATCATCAATTCCTCGGAAGATCGGTGGAAACTGTTACAGCCCGATGTCTAAATTCACCGGTCTGCGCGGCTTTTCGCGCAGGTCCGGTGGAATAATAGGTTTGGCCTCTGCGCATAGTTATTCTGAGATCGACCTTGGATGATTTGTCCATTCGCAGACTCCACAACTCACGTAATAGTCGCCATCAGGTGGGATGGAAATATCGTAATGCGTTCTTATGTCGTGCGACTTGCAAACCGGGCATTCCTACATCTGGTCTGTACGACTTCTTTCGAGAATCTGTATGAAGTGACCGGTGATTGTTTGGCAGGCGTGGATCGCAATAGATGAGGATGTTTTGTTGGCGCTCCTCGTGTGAGTGAGCCAATTGACGAGTTGCCACGTTTCCTTGGCAGTGTTCTTCAAGTGCTGGCGAAGCTCCTTGTTGCTCCCACCACCACAAAGCTGATTCATCAAAACTTCCGTCCATCCATTGAAGTTGGAATCCTGGGGTCGTTCAATTTCCGTAGGTATCTCTGTGTGCCGGCGAAGGGCAGTTGTCAGTGAAATAAGGCTTTCCCTAAGAAGCATGCCGACAGCCTGATAATCCTCCACCTCAACTGCGCTGTCGTGTCTGTCGCTGGCCTGCTCTCCACGCCTAAGCACTTCGTCAAATGGGCTTGGATCATTGGCATTAACCCTTCCAGAGCGGCTTTGCAGCCGAGCCATTAGACCGATGTGAAATGACAACGTGTAGTCAAGGCTTGGGAAATATTTTTGGGAATATATGTTCGTGAGATTCGTAATTACCCACCACCGATCCTTGTCAGTCATGACGTCCCAGATATCGTATGCATCTCCGAGAACAATCTCACGTTTGATTTTCTCGACGTGTTGAACAGTTTCATCCGGCGCCTGGCCTTCTACATAGCGCGCAATATCCATTTCGGAGTGAGGATCGCTATCCACTGCATAGCGATCAAGTTCACCCGGTGGCACTGGATGCTCATGGACCACGCATTGACCTTCGGCGTGGTCCTCGATGTCCTTCTGGCTGGTAGTCATCGGTTTACTCAAGGGGCCCAATAGATTTTATACGGCCGAGCTTGAAGCTGGCCGCATAATAATAACTCCAAGGTTGCATGCTTCTTACACATTTCCAGTTATCTTCGGTAGGTTACAGAATCCATGTCCTGCAAATGCGGATACATACATTGCCCCGTCACGTCTGCTCTGGGGTACACAACAGAAGTAATTATGGACAACCAGAAACGGCTGCTTAGGCACCGAAAAGCGGCCTCTATTGCTACTTCTGTCGAGCAATCATTCGGAGTAGATGAATCATGTATTTGATTGTCTGCGGTGTAGCAGGTCAATGTGAATCTTCTATTCCATAACAAGAAAACAGTCACGGTAAGCAAAGGTCAGAAATGACAGATGATCGTCTATGTAAACTAAATCGTGGTCACGAGTCAGTCACAAAATAGTCACGAGTTGGTCACGACAAGTTTTGACAAGAATTTATTGACCTAAAGTCGCATGACCATAAGTCTGAAATTGGTGCGCCCGGCGGGATTCGAACCCACCACCCTAGGCTTCGGAAACCTATACTCTATCCAAATGAGCTACGGGCGCATGATTGAAAAAGGCACGGAAACTACTAAGTGAACCTACGGTCATTTTATCCCACCACGCCCGAATGACCATAAGCTTCGGAAACCAATACTCTATCCAGCTGAGCTACGAGCGCGTTTTGAAGCGGTGCGGAGGATAGCGGCTTTTATAGCCACCGTCCAACCGCAATCATCTACTGAAGCAAGCCAGATGTTGTGCGTGGCACACAGATGCCTTGGCATAGATCAGCATGATCCACATCCAAAACAAGATAAAAAAGGTGACGAGCGGAAGATGAGCGTCTGCAATGAAGCGGGGGGTGATGTAGCGCACGGCTTTGATGACGGGGTTGGTGACGGTCTGAAACAGTCGATAGAAGATATTTTGCTGGCGTGCTTGCCCTGAGAGCAAACCCACCACGCCTTGCGCCAGTAGCGACAGCGTCGCTATCTCAACCAGCGCCTTGAGTGTGCTGATGATGAACAGTTCTGGAGAGTTCATTTGTGGTCGGCGTTTTCGAGGAAGCTATCGAGACGCATGTTGGGGTAGCGCACATGATCGACCATGGCTTGGATCTCTTTGCTTGGCGCATTGGTGAGCAAGCTCCCTATGATGACGCCGATGAAACCTACCGGCATACCGAAGATACCTGCAGAGATCGGATTGATGTCCCACCACAGTGGTGCATTCACACCAAAGAATGGATAGGTGATGAACATATATACCATGCACGTTCCCAAGCCGCTGACCATGCCGATGACGGCACCCATTTTGTTCGCCCGTTTCCAAAAGATGCCCAAGGCCAAAGCAGGGAAGAATGCGGATGCCGCTAATGAAAATGCTGCGCCCACTAGGAACAAGATGTCTCCAGGCTTGAATGAGGTGATGTACGCGGCCAAGACGGCGACCATTAACAATAGTGATTTAGAGATGATGAGGCGACGTCTGGTGGGCGCACGCGGGTCGATCATCTTGTAATACACATCATGAGAAAGCGTGTTGGCGATGGTGAGCATCAAACCGTCTGCGGTTGATAAGGCGGCCGCTAATCCGCCCGCCGCCACCAAGGCTGTGATGACATAGGGCATACCTGCGATCTCAGGTGTGGCGAGCATGATGAGGTCGCCGCCGATAGTGATCTCGGCAAGTTGCACGATGCCGTCCTTATTGATGTCGGTGACACTCATCAATGTCTTATCCACTGCAGCCCATGCAGATACCCAGCTTGGCAATTCTGAAAAGCTCGATCCCACTAGCAGGGTATAAACATCGTATTTGGCCAATACGGCTAAGGCCGGGGCGGTGATGTAGAGCAGGCAGATGAACAACAAAGACCAGAACACCGACATGCGCGCCTCCTTCACTGAGGGCGTGGTGTAGAAACGCATGAGGATATGCGGCAAGGCGGCCGTTCCGACCATGAGGCACATTACGAGTGCTAAGAAGTTCTTGCGTTTGTTGTCGCGCGTCTCTTCATCTGCGCCCGCGAATGGTTCGGCATGGGCGATGACAGGGGATGACTTGGCTTTATCCGTTTCTACTGCGGCTCGCCAAGTGTTGCGGGCAGAGGTCACATCTTTAGGGAACGCCGCCAGTTCATTTTCGGCAGCGGCTATCTCTTTGGGGTCAGCGTCGTGTTGAGCTCGCAAGAGCTCCACAGCATGCAGACGCTTTTCTCGCTCTGCATCGAGGTAGTTCGCCCCGCCCTCTTCTAGTGCTTTTAACTTGTCCTCATCGACTATTCGCTGTTGTTTGAAGATGGCACGCACTTCGGCTTCGCGCGCCCCCTCTGGCGTAGCTGCATCATTCAATACGTTCTCACGCGCGGTGACTTGTTGCAGCACGTAGCCATAGGCCACCTGCGGCACAGGATTGCCCGTGTGCTTCACCGACAACCAGATGACGGGAATGAGATACGCAACGATGAGAATGACGTACTGCGCGACTTGCGTCCACGTGACGGCACGCATACCCCCCAAGAACGAGCACACCAAGATGCTCCCAAGGCCAACGAATACGCCGACGCCAAAATCAAGGCCGGTGAAACGGCTGACGATGAGTCCCACGCCATAAATCTGCGCGATGACATAAGTGAACGAACAAAGAATAGCCGCGAACACACCGATAGACCGAGGCAAACTGCCGCCGTAACGTGCCCCTAGAAAATCCGGGATGGTGTAATGACCGAACTTCCGCAGATACGGCGCGAGCAGTAAAGCGACCAAACAATAGCCGCCCGTCCACCCCAGCACGAATGCCAAACCATCATAACCAGAAAGATACAGCGTACCGGCAAGTCCAATGAAGCTGGCTGCCGACATCCAGTCGGCTGCGGTCGCCATGCCATTGAATATTGCCGGCACACGGCGTCCTGCAACGTAATATTCAGAGACATCGGATGTGCGCGAGAGGATACCGATACCCGCATACATCGACACTGTCACACCAAGGAAGATATAGCCTAAGACTTTGTTGGGTACGCCCATCTGTTCCAAGATGGAGAGCAATACGATGAAGCCGATCACCCCACCCGTGTAAATGGCGTAGTAACGCTTCAGCTGGGAGACGAAGTGAGATTGGACTGACGCGCCCATCAATGATCCGATTCTTGCATGCCGAACTCTCGATCCAGCTTATCCATACGGTAGGCGTAATAACCCACCAGGACGACATAGACCAACAAAGCCCCCTGCGCAGCCATAAAGAAAGAGAATGGGAAACCCAGCACCGTAAAGGACTGCAACTCGCGCGCGAACCAACCTACGACGAACGTGGCGACGAACCACACCGCCAACAGCAAACCCGTCAAACGCAGATTCTGCCTCCAATACTGTTGATACTTGTCCATGACTCCCTCGATCGAGATGCTAACTTGCGGCGGAACGTGGCTATCGTTTGGACAATTACCTGCTTCGCCTTAAAATGCCCCCATTCTAAGCGCAACTTAACTTCCCATCCTTACAGCTTACTGACATAGCCATGCGCATCCTGATCGCCGAAGACGACGAAGTGCTATCCGATGGATTGTGCCGCTCCATGAAGCAGTCCGGCTATGCCGTGGACTGCGTGAAAGATGGCCAAGCGGCGAACACCATCCTGAGCGGCGAACAACCTTTCGATCTAGTGATCCTTGATCTAGGACTACCCAAGGTGGATGGCTTCAGTGTCTTGCGCGGTCTGCGCGAGAAGAACAAGCAAGTGCCCGTCATCATCCTCACCGCCCGCGATGCTGAAGGCGACCGCGTCAAAGGACTGGATCTGGGGGCCGACGATTACATGGTGAAACCATTCAGCCTGCCCGAACTGGAAGCGCGTGTGCGCGCACTCATTCGGCGCGGGCAATGCGGTGTGAATCCTCTCTTTATCTGTGGCATGTTGACGTTCGACAGCGTAGGGCGTCGCGCATCGATCAATGGTACGGCCTTAGAGCTGACCACACGCGAGATGAGCGTGTTGGAGGCGCTGATGTTGCGTACAGGCTGGGTGGTGAGCAAAGAGCAGTTGTTAGAGCGCCTTTATAGCTATGCGGAAGAAGCTAGCAACAACGCTATCGAAGTCTATATCCATCGCTTACGCAAAAAGATCGAACCTGCCGGCGTGACCATCCGCACCATCCGTGGACTGGGTTACGTCATCGACAGCATGCCTGCATCAAACACTTAGACTCGCACTGCCCCTTCACCGCGAGTCGACCGACACCCATGGCATCCACGATCCGCTCACTGCGCGCCTACTTGATGCAACGCTTGTTGGTGTCGCTCTATTTGTTATGGATCGTCAGCACCGTCGTGGGTTATTTCGCCACGATCAACTACGCCAATCAACCCTACGACCTCGTCTTGTTGCAACGCGCCAACGAGATCGCCTCGACACTCAAGCTGGGCAGTGGGCATGAACAATTCGATGCGATGCCGATCCTTCCTGACGGCTCAGACCCTGGCATGCCTGACAAAGTTATGTACACAGTGACTGATAGCGAGGGGCGAAAACTGGCAGGTAATGGCAACACGCTACGACCGCTCTCTTACCGCCGTGGCCGCCCCGGCCCGCTGTTCAGTAACGGCGAGCGCGAAGGACTCAAGACTCGCATGGTGAGCCTGACCTTCACCTCTCATGGCGAGATGCTGCAGCTGCACGTCTCGGAAACCACCCAGCAACGCCAAGCGTTGATCCGAGGCATCTTGGCTAATATCGTCATCCCGCAATTGTTACTCACGCTCATCGCACTGGCCGTGGTTTGGTATGGACTGAAACAAGGCTTACATCCCCTCGAGCGCTTACGCCACGAGGTGCTGAACCGCAAGCGCGATGACTTGAGTCAGCTGGATGGCAGTCAAGCACCGACTGAGGTGCGCCCGCTCATCGACGCGGTGAATGATCTGCTGGAACGTTTGAAGCAAGTGATGTCTGCCCAGCAACGCTTTGTGGCAGATGCCGCACACCAGTTGCGCACCCCCTTCGCTGGATTGAAGACGCAGTCCGAATTGGCCTTGCGCTCAAGCGACACGCAACAAAAACAACGTGCGCTCGAACACATCCTGAACAACACTCAGCACGGGATCCGTTTGGTGAATCAGTTGTTGGCATTAGCACGCAACGAACCAGGCGGGCAAAGCACGCAGAACTTTAGCTTGCTGGATCTGAATCAACTAGCACAAGAATGCACTGTCACTTGGGTGCAGATGGCGCTGGAAAAAAACATCGACATCGGATTTGAGGGCAGCTCAGAACATATCGAGATTAGAGGCGATATGACCAGTCTGATAGAGATGCTCAACAATCTCATCGACAACGCCATTCGATACACGCCCGCCAACGGCCACATCACAGTGAGCGTCCGTGAGGCTGAACATCACAACGAATTGAGCATAGAAGACAACGGGCTAGGCATCGACCCGAAACATCGCGAGCGCGTGTTCGAGCGTTTCTATCGCGTATTAGGGACAGGCCAGAGCGGTAGCGGTCTCGGACTTGCCATCGTGGCAGAAGTAGCCAAACGTCACGGCGCCGCGCTCAATCTAGACAGCGGGACCAATGGCATCGGCACACGCTTCAGCATCAACTTTCCGAAACCGTAGGAACAAAAAAGGCATGGCCGAGCGGCCATGCCTTTGGAGAGTAATCGATCAATGAGTGACGATATATACCAGCGCACCGCCAATGTAACCAAGTAACGCAAGCAAGCTGATCTTCTTGACGTACCAGAAGAACTCGATCTTCTCGATACCCATCGCGGCCACACCTGCTGCGGATCCGATGATGAGGATAGAACCCCCGGTTCCCGCTGCGTAAGCCATGAATTCCCACAAGAAGGAATCAGCAGGATATTGTTCCAATGGGTACATACCCATCGCCGCCGCCACCATCGGAACGTTATCCACGATGGCACTGACTAGACCAAAGATGAACACGATGAGCGACTGGCTACCCACAGTTTGATCCAACCAGTGCGCCAGCCCGGCAAGGATGTGCGTATGTTCCAAGGTCGCAACAGCTAGCAAGATACCGATGAAGAATACGAGGGAAGCCATATCGATGCGTTGCAAAGCGGCAACCAAGGTCAGATGTTGCTTCTCTTCGTCTGGTTTGTTGCGATGCAGTAATTCGCCCGTAAGCCATAACAATCCCAGGCCGAACAAGATGCCCATGAAGGGCGGCAGGTGCGTCACGGTCTTGAACACCGGCACCGCACACAGCACACCGATACCGGCATAGAACATGATGTTGCGTTCCATGACGCTGTTAGGAGCCCCACCTTCGGAGACTTCCACTTTGCTAGGTGGTGTGACCAACTTGCCGCGATTTATATAGCTGACCACCATTAGCGGGACAAGCAGATTCACCAAGGATGCCAAGAACACTCCTTCTATGATCGCCAGCGCGGTGATCTGACCTCCTATCCACAACATGGTGGTCGTCACGTCACCGATGGGTGACCATGCACCGCCCGCATTGGCAGCGATGATGATGATTCCGGCGAAGAACAATCGATCTTCACGCACGCCCAACAATTTGCGCACGACCGAGATCATCACGATGGTGGTGGTCAAGTTATCGAGCACCGCGCTCAAGAAGAAAGTGACCAGTCCCACTAGCCACAGCAACGTCGTGACCTGAGTCGTTTTGATCTTGTCGGTGATGACATCGAATCCATCGTGCGCATCGATCACCTCGACGATGGTCATCGCGCCCAACAAGAAAAAGACGATCTGCGCAGTGGCAGACAAAGTCTCGTTCAAATGTCCGCCAACATCACCGGTATACATCGCGTAGACCGTCCACAGCGTACCCGCCCCAATGAGCGCAGGGACACTCTTGTTCACCTTCAATGGATGTTCGAACGCGATCGCCGCATAAGCGACGACGAAGATAGCAACCAATAACGTTTCCATCATTTGATCCTTTTCAATACGACTGCAGAATGGTTAATCAAAAATCTCGGCGCGATTCTCGCATGAATCAGCCCAAGCGGTTATCCGCCGGATGGTAGTGCGGGTCTTCCAGCACGTTCACTTCCACCATACCTTTGGCTTTACCCAGTAGCTCCAAACAATCTGGGCTCAGGTGGCGCAGGTGCAGCTTCTTGCCTTGCTGCGTATAGCGTTCGGCCAATTGGTCTATGACTTCTAGGCCGGAATGGTCCTTGACGCGTGCGTGCTTGAAGTCGATCACCACTTCTTCTGGATCCTCCTTCGGAGTGAACAGGTTTAGGAAATTCTGTGATGAGGCGAAGAACAGCGAACCGTGCAACTCGTAGACCTTCCAGCCGTGCTCTTCGGTGGTCACGCGCACTTCCATACTCTTGGCATGTTCCCAGGCGAAGGCCAGCGCCGAGATGATGATGCCGACGATGACCGCGATGGCGAGGTCGGTCAGCACGGTGACGATGGCGACGGTGAGGCCGACCACGATGTCGGTGCGCGGCACTTTGCCGAACAGATTGAAGCTGCCCCACTCGAAGGTCTTCTCCGACACCACGAACATCAGGCCGATCAGCGCGGCCAGCGGGATCATCTCTATCCATTCCGATGCGAACAGGATGAAGGTGAGCAGGAACAGTGCGGCGGCGATACCGGACAGGTTCTTCACCGCGCCGTTGGTGACGTTGATCATGCTCTGGCCGATCATCGCGCAACCACCCATTCCTCCGAAGAAGCCGGTGATCACATTGGCTACACCCTGACCGATGCTGGCACGATTGGGCTTGCCGCGCGTGTCGGTCATAGTGTCGATCAGGTTCAGCGTCAGCAGCGATTCGATTAGGCCGATGGCGGCGAGTATCACGCTGTAGGGAAAGATGATCTGCAGCGTCTCCCAGTTCAGCGGCACATCGGGCAGGTGGAATGTCGGCAGGCCGCCTGCGATGGAAGCCATGTCACCCACGGTCTTGGTGTCGATGCCGAAGAAGATCACCAACGCGGAGGTGGCGACGATGGCGGCTAGCGTGGACGGCAACACTTTAGTGAAGCGCGGCAGCAGGTAGATGATGGCAATGGTCAGCGCGATCAGACCGAGCATGATGTAGAGCGGCACGCCGCTCATCCAGGTCTGCGTACCGTCTGCTGCCGTGATCTTGAAGTGGCTCATCTGCGCAAGGAAGATGACGATGGCCAGGCCGTTGACGAAGCCTAGCATCACCGGATGCGGCACCATGCGGATCAACTTGCCGAGCTTGGCCAACCCGAAGCCGATCTGCAACACGCCCATCAGCACCACGGTGGCGAACAGGTATTCCACGCCGTGCGTGACCACCAACGCCACCATCACCACGGCCAGCGCACCGGTCGCGCCCGAAATCATGCCGGGGCGACCGCCGATCAACGAGGTGATCAGGCCCACCATGAAGGCGGCATACAGCCCGACCAGCGGATGCACCTGCGCTACCAGCGCGAAAGCGATGGCTTCGGGCACGAGGGCGAGCGCGACGGTGAGGCCGCTGAGGATGTTGGTCTTGGCTTCGGAGAGATTCTCTATTTTCATGCGGCCCTCTTTTACATCGGAAATTCTTGCTGCTCCGTTACGTGGAACAAGCGAAGGATACTCAGCGAACACTTACAGATGCCTAGCAATGCAAGGCAGATTGATTGAAGCAGGGTGAGAAGGAAGCTTACATCGGATTTTTTTAGGTTAGATATACGCTCAAAGATCGGTACTACCCCATCACTTCAGCCATGAGGAAGGGCTTACGAAACTACTCGGAGCTTCTTCTAGTTAGAAACAATTCTGGATCCACCATGTTCCCATTCAAAACGACACTCCAATGCAGATGGGGTCCGGTAGCGCGTCCTGTTTGACCAGAAGTGCCGATATGCTGGCCTTTAACTACCTCATCGCCCGCCTTTGCCTCTATCCGATCAAGGTGACAATACATGCTGATCAAGCCATTTCCATGGTCAATGAATATCGTCTTGCCGTTGAAGAAATAGTCATCTGTTGCCAGCACGATACCGTGTGTGACCGCCTTGATCGGAGTTCCCACAGGAAGTGCCACATCTAGACCTGCGTGAGGCGAACGTGGCGCGCCGTTGAAGAAGCGGCGCAATCCAAAAGGGCTGGACATCCTGCCTTCCGCAGGCAAAGTGAATACGGCATCCGTATCGTTTGTCTTGCGCCAGTGGCGCTTAAGCATCTGGATCCGGGCGATCTCGCGCTTGGCGCGTGCTGCATTCTTGGGAGACAGGTGTACCTTGCCTTTGTCTTTGAGTGCGATGTGCTGCTCGGGATATTGCTTGGGATGGACCTCAAATATTTGCGTTTTAGAGACGTCGCCACTATCGATTCGAATCGAATGTGACCCTGGCTTCATATTAAGTGCCAATCCGATCACGGCGACCCACTCGCCGTCATTGGCAGTAACAAAAACGGGGCGCTCACCCATCCATGCTTGGGGAGGATCCTCGCTTGCTGATATGAAGCCCAAGGGCACGGTGACCACTCCACCCGGCACGTTGGAAGATTGCGGAAGCGCTGCATGACCAAGGGATGGCAACAGAAGAAAGAATGAACAGAGCCCAGCAAGGATCTGCATCATGACTGCTTCTTTACATCGGAACCGTCTTTCCGCTCGGATACGGCGGGAAATTCCGTGATCCGCATCTGCGGTGCTGCGATCTCCACCCTGCCGCCGGTCTTCTCAAATTCATCCAAGATAGCGGTGAACAGTCTGTCCTTAGTTGCACGGCGCGAATGGTAATCGGTGACGTAGCGCAGGGTCAGCTCGATCCAGTTGGCATCGAAACTCATCGTCACCACGGCATCGAGATGCGCATCTTCGGCTCTGTGATGTAGCACGAAGTCCGCCCACACTTCGCGGGCGGCAGCCATAGTGGCTGATTGCAGATCGCGCCCGACATCCAGCACGATGCTTCGCGCCAACTTATGGTCGCAGCCGCTTGTTACCGGGATCACGATCTCATCCCACAGATAGGGGAAATCTTCACTGTAGTTATGTACCTGTTCGCGCAACACGATGTTGTTGGGCACATACACAACGCGACCGTTGTAGAGGTCAGACTTCACCCAGTCACCACATTCCATGATGCTCGTGGTCAGCGGACCGACGTCCATCACATCCCCCATGATGCCACCCAGTCGGATGCGATCCCCCGGTTTGTAGAGATTGCCGAACGCAATGACTCCCCATCCGAACAGACTTTGGATCACCTCGCGCAGGGCGAAGCCCACACCCACACCAAGTAGTCCGATGAGTACTGGCAGGTTCTCCAATTGGTTACTGAAAAGGGCAAGCGCCACAAACAAACCCAAGACATAGCCGACGATGCTGAATGCCTTACGCGTTCTGAAACGCAGGTTCTTGTCGGAGATATTGCGCGCTGCGAGCGACTGCACGAATTGCACCAGCAGGAAAATCGCAAGCAGGCTACCCGCGAAACCCAATAGCTGGGTGAACAGGGGATGCGCGCTCAATTCGTTCAACAGTTCGCTCATGGAATCGCTCACCGATAATCAATCTTGAGGAGGGGTATATGCTGGGACTTTCAGGGTATCTCCTGGTTGCTTGCCCAGTGCGCGTGAATAGAAGTTTCGTACCTGCGGTACGGGATACATCATCACAAGCAGGGCGGTCAACGTGATGCTGATCAACACCACCATATACGTCGTATCACGGATCAGCTCACCACCCGCCACCCCGTATTGCAACGGCAAAGCTGCCAGCACCGCCGCCGCCAGCCCTTTTGGGGCGAGCATGGAAGTGAAGGCCGCATCGCGCAAAGCGTAACTCTCGTTGCGAAACACCATACGCGTCAACACTAGGCGCATCAAATACACCAGCAACACCATCACCACGGCAATGAGTATCAGTTCTGCCGCACCAAAGTGGATCGAGATGCCGAGATAAACGAAGAAGTAGGTCTTTAGCAAGAACACGGCTTCGCGATAGAACACCAGGTCCATTTCGTTCAAAGGCTCGATGTTGCTATCGATACTGGGAATGCGATGCAGACCGAACTTTTGAAAGTTGGTCAGTGTGATACCCAGTGCGAGTGCCGCGATCGCACCAGAGAAACCCAAGAACTCAGTCGCGCCGTACACAATGAAGACATAGGCCAGTGTGGATGAGATGGTGTTGGGGAAATCGCGCACCTTACCTAACACCAACAACCAGCCGATGCCACCCACCACGCCGATCACTGCGGCGAAGATCAGCGCCGACAACACACCACCGATCAAGCGCCCCGGATCGACTCCACCTTGCGTGTAGATCTGCAACAAGGCGAACACACCGACGATGCATAGCACATCGGTCAATGCTGACTCCAGAACCAAAACTGTGGCCGGCTTTTCCGATAATTGCAGCGCACTGACCATAGGGATCACTACCGCAGAAGACGTCCCTCCTAGGATCACACCTAGCAAGATCGAGGGCAGCAGCTCCAGCTCAAGCACCGCAAATCCAACGACTCCAACGATGAATGCGGTCAAAACGAAACACAGTGTCGCGAGCACGCCAGTCGTCCCCAGCGATTTGCCCAACGTGGTGATATTCAGCGAAGTGCCGCTCTCGAACAGGATCACCACTAGTGCGATGGTGGCGATGAGCGAACCGATCTTGCCAAAATCATCCGGCGTCACGATACCCAGCAAGGGACCTATGACGATACCGACCAGCATCAGCACCAGCACATCGGGAATATTGGTCTTGCGAAATTGCAACGACAAGAAGTGCGCGAAGAACACCATCAGGCCGATGACGAATATGGTTGTGGACATTGCATTTCCTTTCACTTCAGGCGGCCGATTATACATGCCGCGTTTTGCCAGAATCCCGTTGCACTACTCACTGATTTTCAGGTGTTACAATCGGTCACTCCCGAGTGGCGTTCACGCGTCAACAATAATAATTAAGACACCAGGAGGATCACATGACCCACAAGCTACGCGTCGGCTTGGTTGGATACGGCAAGGCAGGTAGTGCGGTCGCCAATGTATTGAGCAACGACCCTCGCTTCGATCTGCGCTGGATCGCACGCCGAAGCACACCATCCGAATCCCAAACCCATCCCGCAACGAGCATCCCTATCATTGGCGTCGATCAGCACCCCTTCGCCGATCTGCTGGAACAGCACCCTGTCGATGCGCTGGTGGACTTCTCTTCCCCCGCCAGCATCCGAGACTACGGTAGCGAAGTCGGCCGACGCGGCATCATGCTGGTCAGCGCGATCTCTGCTTATTCGGAAGACGACCTTGCTTACGCCCGCGCACTGGGTGCGCACACCCGCGTGTTGTGTTCACCCAACATCACGCTGGGCATCAACTTTCTGATCGTGGCAGCCAAACTGTTGCGCAAGATCGCCCCGTTCGCGGATGTGGAGATCGTCGAACAGCACTTCAAGGAAAAACCTGAGGTGTCTGGCACCGCACGCAAGATCGCTGAGACGCTGGAAGTTGGCGGTGAGAACATCACCTCTTTACGCTTGGGCGGCATCGTCGGCCACCACGAAGTGATCTTCGGATTCCCGCATCAGACAGTTCGCCTCACTCACGATTCGATACGGCGCGAGGCCTTCGGCACAGGTGCTGCCTTCGCGCTGACCCAGCTGGCGGATTGCGAAAACGGTTTTTATACTTTCGACGATCTGTTACTTCGCCTGATGCGAGTCGAAGTGTTGAACGGCAACTGATACAGAGTGCGCGGCTGTTCTTATAGCTCCGACAAGGGGTGATCGCCCAGCTCATCATCACCGTTCTGAAGTTGCTGGATCACTTTCTCCAAGGCCAAGTCGAGCGACTGCATAGTGTCTATCGACAGTGCGCCCAAGGCTTGTGGCAGGACGCCCTCAGAGGGACCGGGAGCATCTTTGAGCAACTTCGCTGCCGTATCCGTGATGTACAGACCCACCCTCCGTTGATCCTCTTTGCTACGTTCCTTGAGGATCAGTTTGCGGGCGACCAGCTTCTCAACGAGCTGACTGCAGGTGGACTGATGAATGGAAAGGCGTTCTGCCAATTCTGAAACGCCGATCCCGTGGGTGTTGGCGACTTCCTGCATGACCCACAACTGAGACCCGCTCACACCGCAAGTCTGCTCCACATCTCGAAAGTGCTGTCTCACCGAACCGTAAATGACGCGAAACTTTTTCAGAACGCGCAGGGAGAGATGCTTTTTTTTACTTTTGCTCAAGGAGTAACTCCAAAATTTTTCTGATGCGAATCAGATGGCGATGAGCGCATTATAAATTCAGCGCCGAATATTCACATAAACTATATTGGTGCCAATGTATAATAAAGCGCCTTATCACGAGATCCTTGCGGGAATAAGCCAATGAAGCGATATCTTGAAATGTTGAGGCGCGTAAAAAACGAGCAAAGTGAGGCGGGTGCGTAAGATGGCATCCTTCTTTTCGCGTGAAGACGAACATAAGCTTAACGTTCGCCAGAATGGCAGAGTCGTTCTGTTTGGCGAAGTGTTGGCAGACATCTTTCCGGACCGAGGCGTATTGGGCGGCGCGCCATTCAACGTCGCAAGACATCTCAAAGCCTTCGGGCGCAATCCTGTGCTGGTCTCTCGCGTCGGGAATGACGATCTGGGCAAGCGCGTGCTTGGAACGATGAAGCAATATGGGATGGCGACCGGAGGCATCCAACTGGATAGAGTGCACCCAACAGGTCAGGTCAAGGTGCATCTGGAAGGTGCGAGCCACCGTTTCGAGATACTTACGGAACAGGCTTACGATTTCATTCACTATGGGATCGCGCGCATGATCAGGCTTCCGCTCAGCCCTGCACTAGTCTATTTCGGTACGCTTGCACAACGGCAGGCAGTCTCCCGCCGAGCACTGACGACATTACTGCGCAGTACGGATGCGGCAAAGTTCTTGGATATCAACTTGCGTCCACTTTGTTATGACGAGAGTGCACTTCGTTCATCCCTGCAATACGCAGATATCCTGAAGTTGAATAACGAAGAGCTGGATATATTGGCAGAGATGTTCGCCCTGTCGAGTGAGAGCCCACAAGCTCGCGCTGGCGAATTGTTGAAGCAATTCGATCTTGATCGCGTCGTGGTCACGCGCGGCGCGGAGGGTGCTTGGCAGATCGATCGTGCGGGTGAAATCATCGAGGTGATGGCAGGCGATCAACATGCGACTGTGATCGATACCGTTGGCGCGGGTGATGCGTTTGCTGCCGTTTATATCCTTGGCACACTACGGCATTGGCCTGTAAGAAGCACACTGGAGCGAGCCAATGTTTTCGCGGCTGCGATCTGCGGGATTCGCGGGGCGATACCCGAACAAGCGGATTTCTATGATCGATTCATTCGGGAGTGGAGTCTATGAAAAAGCCTAGCGTCGCGAGCAAAAAGCCATTGTCCATCGTGCTACTAAGCGTGCATGGTCTGATTCGCGGTCATGATCTCGAACTGGGGCGCGATGCAGATACTGGCGGACAAACGAAATACGTTGTGGAGCTGGCCCGTGCGTTGGGCGCTCACCCCGAGGTCGAGACGGTGATCTTGATGACGCGCCGTGTCATCGATAGCCAAGTGAGTCCTGACTATGCAGAAACGATCGAAGTGCTTTCCGAGAAAGCGAGCATCGTGCGCATCGAATGCGGCGAACAAAAATATCTGCGCAAAGAGATGCTGTGGGATTCGCTCGAGAACTTTGCTGATAACGCACTTGCCTATCTCAAGAGTCAAAGACGCATCCCGGACGTCATTCATAGTCATTATGCGGATGCCGGGTATGTAGGTTCTCGGCTGTCGCACCAATTAGGTATCCCCCTGGTGCATACCGGCCATTCCTTAGGCCGCAACAAACGTCAGCAATTGATCGCTAGCGGTATCAAACGTAGCGAGATCGAAACGACTTACCACATATCGCGCCGCATCGATGCAGAGGAAACCACGCTGGGCGTGGCCGAGCGCGTCATCACCAGCACGCAGCAAGAGATCGAGCAGCAATACGGCCTCTACGATTTCTACCAGCCGGAACGCATGCGCGTGGTTCCGCCCGGCACGGATCTGACTCAGTTCTTTCCGCCACAAGGGGACGAAAAGAACAGTCATATCGCCAACGAACTCAAACGCTTCCTAGATCATCCCAACAAACCGATCATTCTGGCGCTGTCACGTCCCGACCCCAAAAAGAACCTCGCCGCACTGATCGAAGCCTATGGCGAATCGCCCCCCTTACAGCAGGCGGCCAATCTAGTGATCGTTGCCGGGAATCGGGACAACATCAACGGCATGGAGACAGTGCCGAAAGGTGTGCTCACCGAGATCCTGCTGGCAATCGACAAATATGACCTGTACGGCAAGGTCGCATATCCAAAACATCACAAGCCTGAAGAAGTGTCAGAGCTATACCGTCTGGCTGCGGCAAGCCACGGCGTATTCGTCAATCCGGCATTGACTGAGCCTTTTGGACTCACGCTGATCGAGGCCGCCGCATGCGGCTTACCGATCGTGGCGACCGAAGATGGCGGACCGACGGACATCATCAAGAGTTGCGAGAACGGATATCTGATCAATCCACTCGACAAGACGGCCATGGCTGAGACGCTACTTAAAACCTTGACCGACAAAAAAGAATGGCGTCGATTATCCAAGAACGGCATACAAGGGGTGAGCCAGCACTATTCTTGGCAAGCGCATGTGGAAAAGTATCTAAAGGTGATCCGTCCTTTGGTCGAAAAGACCGAGCCTATCTGCAGAATGGATCTGCGCAGACGGTCCGGCATATTTCGCGAGCAGGCCATCTTCACCAGCTTAGACCTGAACCTGATTGGCGACAGTTCTTCTTTGCAGCCGTTCCTACAAACGATGAGGGCGCATCGCAAAGCCATCATCTTCGGCATCGCGACCGGTCGTTCTTTAGACGATGCACTCGCTACCTTGCGCATGCACGGCATCCCCCAGCCGGATGTGTTGATCACCGGCCAAGGGACAGAGATCCACTATGCGCCGAACCTAACCGAGGATGCCGTTTGGACGCATCATATCGACCATCTGTGGAATCGTAGGGCGATACACAACATCCTCAAAGAGATTCCCGGACTGACGCTCCAGCCCAAGGGCTATCAGAGT